>NZ_JBEXTX010000002.1:0-220732 GCF_040614175.1 Amycolatopsis sp. NPDC006131 | reverse complement strand
ACAGGGACAGGGACAGGGACAGGGACAGGGACAGGGACAGGGACAGGGACAGGGACAGGGACAGGGACAGGGACAGGGACAGGGACAGGGACAGGGACCAAACCACCTGAGGCAACGCCCCACCACTCATCCGAGTGGACTTTGCCCCCTCAAACCTGGTGCAACAAGATCGTGACCTGCGGCGCTCAACCACCACCCCGCGGACCACGTCTATCCGCTTGTAGACGCCGAATCGAAAAGCTGGGGGAATCGAGTGACCGTCAAGAAGATGGTGCTGGCCGCGGCGGCCGTGGCAGCCGCGTTGGTGCTCGGCGCCTGTGGGGGCGCTTCTGAGCAGGCCGCCGTGCAGCAGGTCGCCGCGACCACCGCCGTGACCAGCACTGCCCCCACCACCAGCGCGCCGCCCGTGACCACCACCTCGGCTGCGCCCGCGCCGAGCACCAGCAGCTCCGCGCCCGCGCCGTCGAGCAGCTCGAAGACCTCCACCTCGAAGAAGACCACCAGCACGACGACCAAGGCGAAGGCCGCCCCCGCGGGGGTGCCCTGCTCGGCCACCGTCGACGCGTGCGTGGACCTCTCCGCGAAGAAGGCGTGGCTCCTCAGCGGCGGCGAAGTCGTCTACGGCCCGGTCCAGATCATGCCCGGCTCGGCCAGCGACCCGACCCCCGTCGGCACCTTCCGCGTCTCCGCGAAGGTCAAGGACTACCACAGCCGCGAGTTCGACGCCCCCATGCCGTACTCGGTCTTCTTCCAGCCCGGCATCGCCTTCCACCAGGGCAGCCTGTCCAAGTACTCGCACGGCTGCATCCACCTGTCGCCGAGTGCGTCGCAGAAGTTCTTCGGCACCCTGGCTTCCGGAGACACCGTGCAGGTCGTCCGCTAGGACGCCACCTGCACGATCTCCCGCAGCTCGGCCAGCAGCTCACCGCGACTGCCCGCACCCAGACGCTGGCGCATCCGCGCCATGTGGTGCTCCACCGTCTTCGCCGAGATGAACAGCCGGTCACCGATCTGCTTGTACGTCAGCCCGGCGACCACGAGCTCCGCGACCTGCCGCTCCCGCTCGCTCAGCCGCACCCCGCCCGTGTGCTCCACCGCCTCCCGGCCCGGCCGGCCCTGGAGCACACGGGCACAGTCCAGCAGGGTCACCATCGCCTTCCGGTCGGACGTCCGGATCGCCGCCTGCCCGGCCAGCCGCGCGCCGTCCCAGCACAGGCCCACCCCGTGCAGGTCACGCGCAGCCGTCTCGACCGCCACGGCGTCGACCTCGCCGCCCAGCACCTCCAGCCAGCACTGCGCCGCGCGGGCGATCGTCGCGAAGTACGGGCCCGCCGACGCCGCCTCCGACAGCGCCGCGGCGTGCGCGGCCGCCTCCTCCGGCTGCTCCGCGATCACCGCCGCGTGCAGGCCGCTCCAGTGCAACGCGCTCGCCCACAACGGCGGATTCCCCAGCCCGGCCAGCAACTCCCGCGCCTGCCGCAGGTGCGGCGCCAGCCGGTCCCGCTCCCCCAGCCGCGCCGCAGCCACCTCGAACTCCCCGAACGGCAGGAACGTGAACAGGTCGACCGGGTGCCGGACCACCGCCTCGCGCGCCTGGATCCAGATCCGCCGCAACCCGGCCAGATCACTCGACCGGCGCGCCAGCCCGACCCGCAACCCGACCGCGAACAACCAGTCCCGCGGCGACAACTGCTCCCCCGCCGACCGCAACTGCGCGGTCGCGCCCTCCTCGTCACCACGCAGCATCGCGATCCACGCCAGCAGCAACCGGTGCCGCGGCACCAGCACACCCGACGACACCGCCCGCTCCAGCAACGGCTCGGCGATCGCCGCCTCACCCGAGTGCAACGCCACCAGCGCGCCCAGCGCCGCCGGGCTGTCCGGCAGCAGCACCCGGTCCGACACCGGCTCCAGCATCTCCGCCGAACGGATCAGAGTGGACAGTGCCACCGTCGGCTGGTCCGTCACCGACTCCAGCACACCACGAGCCGCCGACGACACCGCGCCCGCGAGCAGCGTCGGCGGACCGTCCACAGCGGACTTGCCGAGCAGCTTCTCCGCCTCCGCCAGCCGGCCGGACCCGGTCAGGCCGATCACCGCGAAGCAGCGCGCCGCAGCCGTGTCGGACCACTGGAACAACTCCGCGCTGCGCGCCAGCTGACCGCGATGCGCCAGCGCCGCGCCCGCGACCTGCGCCCCCTCGGCCCGGTCCACCGCGTCGTCCGCGGCGATCACCTGGTCGGCCAGCTGCAGCGCTGTGTCGAAGTCCCCGGTCCGCGCGACCGCCTCGGCCCAGCGCGTGCCCACCGCCGCCGTCGGCCGCCCGGCCCGCACCGCCGCCTCGTACAACCGGGCGGCCAGCGCCGGATCGCCGGCCGCCTCGGCCGCGGCCACCTCGAACGCCGTCGCGACGTCCGCCCCGGTCACGCCCGTCCCGATCAACGGCCGGACCAGGCTCAGCACCGGCCCGCTGCGGTCGAGCTGCCGCCGGATCAGCCGCAGCCGCAACGCGATCCGCCGGTCCGCGGGCACCAGCTCCCGCAGGGCCCGCGCGGCGACCGGCAGCAACCGGCCATCCGGCCCCAGGTATCCGGTCGCGCGCACCGCTTCGACCGTCGAGGCGGGCAGGTTCAACGCGGCGAGCAGGTCCGGGTCGGCCCCGGCCTCGACCGCGAGCAGGTAGCACAGCGAATCCTCACCGGCCTGGTCCAGCTCGTGCCGGAACGCCGCGACCAGCTCACCGTCACCGCCAGCGAGCAGGCGCACGAACCCCGGCACGCCACCGGTCTGCGCCAGCACCGTGTCGACCGCCAGCGGCCGCCCGGCCCTGGCCAGGAACGTCTCCGTGCGCAGCCGGTCGAACGGCCGCAGCACCAGCTGTCCCGTCAGACGGCCGAGCACCTGGTTGAGCGCGGAGGGCCGCGGGTGCGGACGGGCCGCGATGACCAGGCCGGCCGACTCGTCGTCGAGCTGCCGGGCCACTTCGGACAGTTCGGCGTCGGTGAGCAGGTGGGCGTCGTCGACCAGCCGCACGCCGGGCGCGCCGGCGAGGTGGTCGAGCACGGCGGTCTTGCCGTAGCCGCCAGGGGCCACGATCGCGAGGCGGACCGGCGCGAGCTGACCGGATTTGATCGCCGCGCAGACCCGCTCGGTGGGTTCGTCCAGCAGGATCACTCGTCGTCCTCGCTTCGGGAGCCGCCGCGGCGGGAGGGCGCGAACCGGCGACGGGGCGGTTCGAGCGGGGTCAGTACGACGGGCGGCCGCGGCGGAACGGGTTCGTCGTCGTACACGTCTTCGGGTTCCAGGTCGGGGAAGCCGGTCACCTTGGGCACGAGCGCGGTCGACTCGACCGCCGCGCCTTCCACGAGCCGCGCGACCAGCGCCGCCCCGCGCGCGACCGCGGACGCCGGCTCGGGCTCGGCGACCACCCGGCCACCGGTCAGCCCAGCGACCACTTCGGCCAGCAGCGGGACCGCCGCCGTGCCGCCGACCAGCAGCACGGCGCTCAGCCGTTCGTACCGGCGCAGCGGTTCGAGCGTCGCGAGCAGGCCCGGCCGCGCCAGCCGGTCGAACTCCGCACGCGTCACCCGGACCGGCCCGATCTCGGTCTCGGGCAACGCCGACAGCCGCTCCTTCGCCTCCGCGCACACCAGCCGCAACGCCGACGGCGCGACGTCGCCGCAGCGCTCACGGACGTGCTCGAACAGCAGGTCGTCGAGCGTCCTCCCGGCCGTCGGCTCGGCCGGTTCGGCGTGCGTGACCAGCTCGAACGTCGTGGCTCCGCGGCGCAGCACGGCGAGGTCGGCGTGCTCACCGCCGATCCGGCACACGCCGACGAGCGTCTGCGGATCGATCCGCTCACGCGCGAGGTGCCCCTCCGCGGCGGCGACCGGCGTCGGCAACAGCATCGCGGGCGGCAAGCCGGCCGCGGCCAGCGCGTCCAGCAGCAGCTTGCGCCGGTAGGTGCCCCAGGACGGCGGGTGGGTGATCGCGATGCGCTCGGCAGGCTCGCCCTCGTCGGCGGCGACCTGGTCCACGACCCACCCCGCGACGGCGGCCGTGAGCGCCTCGGCCGTGTACAGCTCGTCACCGAGGAGAAACGGAACGTCGTCGCCGACCCGGCGCAGGAAACCACGCGCCACCCGGTCGGGTTCCACGACCGACCGCCGCACCGCCTCCGCGCCGACCGACACCGTCGCGTCCGGAGCGACGTGCACGACCGACTCGACGCCAGGCACGACCACCGGCTCCGACCAGCGTTCGCCCACGTCACGGCACACGGCAGCGGCGATGCCGGTGCTGCCGATGTCGATGCCGAGAACGTGACGCATAGGGGTTGAATCCTCACTCACGGGGTCGCCCCTTCGTACCAAAGTCGCCCGTTGGGGTCACATCCCCTAATCCCCTAACCGATGGCCCCCATGGCCTCGCCGAAGGTTGCGGACCGATCCCCGATGCCTCGGTAACGGAACGGTCACTAGGTTCTGCCAAGGCGTCCTGCGGTGCACCCTGGACGCCTTGTCCGTTTTCACCCCCCGAGATCCGCGGAGATATTCCTTGTCTCTCCCCGCCCAGAACCTGCACGAGTTCGTGCTCACCCTGCTGAACGACGAGGCTGCCCGGTCGGCGTTCGCCGCCGACCCGACCAGCGCGCTCGCCGCCGCCGGCTTGAGCGACGTCACGCCGCAGGACATCCAGGAAGTCGCCCCGCTGGTCGCCGACTACGCGCCCGCGCCGCTGGCCGACGCCCTGTCCGCGCTGCCGCTCGACGCCGACGTGACCGACCTGCAGGGCGCCATCGCCCAGCTGCAGGCCGTCGCGGACGCGGCCGACGCGCTGCCGGTCGAGGCTCCCGAGCTGCCCCTGGACGTCCCGGCCCGCGCCGACCTGCCCGTCGACACCTCGGCCCTGCCGCTCGACACCTCGGCGCTGCCGCTGGACGCGTCGGCCCTGCCGCTCGGTGGCGAGCTGCTGGGCGACCTGCCGGTCGAGCTGCCCGCGCTGGGCGACCTGCCGCTGGACGTCCCCGCCGTCGACGGCCTGCCGCTCGACGTGCCGGTCCGCCAGGACCTGCCGGTCAACGCGCTGCCGGTGGACCAGCTGCCGCTGGACGCGCTGCCCACGGACAGCCTGCCCACCGACGCGCTGCCGGTCGAGCTGCCCGAGCTGGGTGACATCCCCGTCGAGCTGCCCGAACTGAGCGACCTGCCGCTGCAGCCGCCCGCCGTCGACGGCCTCCCGCTGGACGCGCGAAACGACCTGCCGACCGAGGCGCTCACCGGTGCGGCCCCCGAGCTCGGCGAGCTGCCGGTCGGGCTGCCCGAGGTCGAGGGCCTGCAGGGCTCGCTGCCCGGGCTCCCGGTCCAGCTGCCCGCCCTGGGCGAGCTGCCCTCGCTGCCGACCGTGGGCGCCGAGCGCGCCGACGTGCCGAGCGAGCTGACCGCCCTGCCGGTCGACGGGAGCGGCCTGCCGCTCGACACCAGCGCGCTGCCCCTCGACGCCGGTTCCCTGCCGGTGGGCACCGAGGACGTCGCCGCCCTCGGCGAGGCCGTCGGCCTGACCGAGCTGCCGGAGACCGGCGAGCTGCCCGTCGACTTCGACACGCTGGGCTCGCTGCCGGTGGCCGCCCCGTCGCTGGGCGACAAGCCGTTCACCGCTCCCGACCTGGACATCCCGGCCGTCGGCCGCGTCGACACCGCCAGCGCGGGCTCCGAGGACGGCTACGCCACCACCGTGTCCTACGAGGGTGAGCTGGCCGAGGGCGCCGCCGCGGCCGCCGCCGCCAAGGAGGGCGCCGGTGTCGCCGGCACCGCGGGCACCCCCGCGGGCGCCTTCATCGGCAGCGCCGCCGGCAGCACCGAGGGCTTCACCGGCGGCTTCGCCGTCGAGAACAACGAGGGTGAGCTGCAGGGCGGCCTGACCGCCGGTGAGGACGCCGTCCTCGCGGGCGCCCGCACCGACTCGGCCCTGGGCACCTACACCCTCGGCGTCGACGGCACCCCCGCCGACGTCCCGAGCTTCGACGAGGCCGGCGACCTGGCCGGTTCGCTCGACTCGGACGTCCTCGGCCGCGCCGAGCCGGCCGCCGGCACGATCGCCGACTACATCTCGATCGGCGGTGACCTGGTCGGCGGCGGTGTCGCGCAGAACTCGGCCACCCTCGGCGAGTACCTGACGCTGGGTGGCGCGCAGGCCGGTGACCTGGTCACCAACGCCGGCGCCCAGGCGGGCACCGCGATCTCCGACGGTGGCCACCAGGCCGCGGACCTCGCCGCCGACCTGCCCGCCGCCCCCGGCGTGCCGGCCGTGCTGCCCGCCGCCGTCCCGGCCGAGATCCCGGCCGAGGCGCCCGGCGACCTGCCGGTCCACTTCGGCGCCGAGCTGCCGCAGGGCCTGCCGCACCTGCCGGTCGCGAACCCGCTGCCGGAGGTCACCAACCACGTCGAGCACGCACTGACCACGGACCCGGTCAAGGAGGTCGTGTCCGTGACCGACAGCCCGCTGGTCGACACGCTCGGCCCGCTCAACCACGCGCCGCTGCCCGAGGCCGCCGACCTCGACAACCTGCACGGCGACCTGCCCCTGGGGCACTGACCGGTAGCCGCAACGGCGCGGCTACCACTCACCGATGAAGCGGCGGGGTTCGTCTCAGAACGGACCCCGCCGCTTCACGTTTTGGTCACGACACGGCACACTCCTCCGCGTGCTCGCACCACCCTGGCTCGACGTACTGGACGACACCGCCCACGTCTGCGCCACCCAACGGCGCCCGGACCTGGCCGATCGCATCCGCAGACGCAGAGCCCAGCTGCTCGACGAGAAGCTGCGGGTCGTCGTGATCGGGGAGACCGGCCAGGGCAAGAGCCAGCTGGTGAACGCGCTGGTCAACGCCCCGGTGTGCGCGGTCGGCGAGGACGCCACGACCACGGTCCCGGCCGTCGTGACGCACGCCGAGACGCCCACGGCGGCCGTCGTCACGGCCGGTCCGCGGGCCATCGAAGGCCCACCGCGACAGCCGGTGCCGGTGGAGTCGGTGACCGGCCAGGCCAATCGGGAAGCGGTCGCCGTGAGCGGTCCACCGGTCGTCCGGGCCGAGGTGGGCCTGCCCCGCGCGCTGCTGGCCGGCGGGCTGGCGCTGGTCGACACCCCGCCGCGGGCGGCGATGGAGACCGTCGACTCCGCGGACGCGGTGCTGATGGCCACCGACGCGACGAGCGAGCTGTCGGCGTCGGAGATCCAGCTGCTCGAGCAGGTCGTCCGGCTGTGCCCGACGGTGCTCGTGGTGCTCACCAAGATCGACCTGGTGCCCGGGTGGCGGACAGTCGCGCAGCGCAACCGCAACCGGCTCGACCAGCGCGGGCTGATGGCGTCGCTGATCCCGGTGTCGGCCGCGCTGCGGCTGGCCGCGGCCCGCACCGGCGACCAGGCGCTGAACGCCGAGTCCGGGTTCGGCGAGCTGGTCAAGTGCCTGCACCAGGACCTGCCAGGGCAGGCGGACCTGCTGGCCCGGCGCTCGGTCGCCGCCCTGAGCACGACCACCGTCGAGGCGCTGCAGAACGAGCTGACCGAGGAGTTCGCCGCGACGCAGCAGCCGGACAACGGCGACGCGGTCGCGCGGTGGCACGCCGCCGGGCGGCGCCTGGAGAAGCTGCAGCGGGACGCGAACCGCTGGCAGACGCTGTTGTCCGACGAGGTGTCCGACCTGATCTCGGACGTCGAGTTCGACCTGCGTGACCGGACGCGCAAGATCCTGGTCGAGGTCGACGAGTACTTCGAAACCGCCGACCCGGCGAAGACGTGGCCCGAGTTCGAGGAGTGGCTGCGGGAGAACCTGACGACGGTCGCCGAGACGAACTCGGAGTGGCTGCTCGACCGGTTCGAGTGGATCGCCCGCAAGATCGCGCGGCAGGTCGCGCCGCACCGCGAGGACGCGCTGCCCGACTCGCTGCCGCGCGAGGTGCCCGGTGACGCCGTCGGGGACCTGCGGATGCCGCGGGTCGAACGGTTCAGCGTGGGGCAGAAGCTGTTCGTCGGGATGCGCGGGTCCTACAGCGGTCTGCTGATGTTCGGCCTCGCGACCACGATCGCGGGCCTGCCGCTGATCAACCCGATCTCGCTCGGCGCGGGTGCCGCCTTCGGCGCGAAGAGCGTCTTCGAGGAGCGCGGGAACCGGCTCAAGCGGCGCCAGCACGCCGCGAAGACCGCCGCGCACCGGTACGTCGACGACTTCTTCCTGCGCTACGGCAAGCACAGCAAGGACACCGCGCGGCAGATCCACCGCGCGCTGCGTGACCGGCTGAACGGCGTCGCCGACGAGCTGCGTGGCGAGATCAGCGCGACCGCGAAGACGTTCAAGCAGGCCATCGACGACGACACGACCCGCCGCACGGTCCGGGCGAACGAGATCCGGCGGATGATGGAGGAGCTGAACGTGCTGCGCCGCCGCGCCCAGGCCCTGGCCACCCCGGCGCAGCTGCCCACCCAGCGGGGGATCACCGCGTGAGCCTGGCCGGGAGGACGCACGCCGTCCTGCAGGAGGCCCTCGACGTCTACCAGGACAGCCCGCGGGCGACGAGCTGGCTGCAGCGCCAGCTCACCCGGTTCGACGACCCGCTGCGGCTGGCGGTCGTGGGCCCGCGTGGATCGGGCCGGTCGACGCTGCTCGCCGCGCTGGCCGGGGAGCAGCCGCAGGGCGAGATGACCTGGTTCCGCACCTCGCCGGGTCGGTCGCAGGACGAGCTGATGCTGATGGACACCCCGGCGATCGACGGCGGCGCGGCGCCCTCCACGATCGAGGGGATCTGCATGGACGCCGACGCGGTCCTCTACCTCGTGCGGCGCCCGTCCGGAGCCGATCTGTCGTTCCTGCACACGCTGCAGGACCACCCGGTCGCGCGGGCGGCGGCCGTCAATGAGCTGATCGTGTTGTCGCGGGCGGACGAACTCGGTGGCGGACGGGTGGACGCCGTCATTTCGGCACGGCAGGTCGCGCGCCGATACCGGGTCGCGCCGGAGGTCGCCGGGCTGTGCCAGGACGTCGTGCCGGTGGCCGGGCTGCTCGCCGCGGCGGCGCGCACCCTGACCGAGCCGGAGTTCGCGGTGCTGCGCGCGCTCGCCGCCGTGCCGCGGGAGGAGCTGGAGCCGCGGCTGCTGTCGGCGGACCGGTTCTCGGCGGCGGAGTTCCCGGCGCCGGTGGCCGCGTCCGACCGCGCCACGCTGCTCGCGCGGTTCGGGATCTTCGGCGTGCGGCTGGCGCTGACGTTGATCCGCCGCGGCGCCGACACCTTGCCTGCGCTGGCGGGTCAGCTCGTGCCGCGCAGCGGCCTGGCCGACCTGCGTGAGGCGATCGACGGGTACTTCGTGGCGCGGCGGGACGTGCTCAAGGCGCGGTCTGCGTTGATCGGGCTGGAAGTGGTGCTGCGCATGGAACCGCGCCCCGCCGCGGCCGGGCTGGCGGCCGAACTGGAGCGGTTGCTGGCGGGCGCCCACGATTTCCGGGAGCTGCGGCTGGTGGCCGCGCTGCAAACCGGACGGACGTCTTTTTCGGCGGAGCTGAAAGCGGAAGCCCTGAGATTGCTCGGCGCCGGCGGAACTTCCCGAGCCGCGCGGCTCGGACCGGATCAGGTGTTGCCCGCGGTGCGCCGGTGGCGGGACCAGGCGGAGAACCCGGAGCTGAGCGCCGGGGAGCGTCGCGCCGCGGCAGTCGTGTTGCGCAGCTGCGAAGCGATGGCGAACGGGACGATCTGAGGCCGTTCGTCACGAGGCTGTGGGCTCGCCTGGTTGACGAGCCCGGCCGGTTCAGTCGTCGTTGGAGTCGGCGGGCTTGAGGTAGGCGGTGCCGCCGGTGGGCATGCGGCGGAAGAAATCCACTCGCGTGATCGGCTGACCGTAAGGCTGACGGCCGAGGCCCGGATTCGGGGAAACAACCCCGTTTTCCGGCCGGGGAGCCATCGTTTCGCCGGGCCGGTTTTCGTGTCTCCGGCGAGGGTCCCACTGGACTGACATCAGATTCCTTCCGACGCGAATGTTCCGTCCGAAGAGGACAGTACTCCTCCGCGCGGGGTGGCACGAACCAAGGTCGCTTCCACGAGCGCGCCGAGGACTGTCGCACGTTCGGCACCGATTTCCGACAGGGACTTCCCCGCCGGGGCCTGGCTAAGCTCGACGACCAGATCAGCCGCTTCCCCGTCGAGCCAGTGCAATTCCGGTGGGTCGCCGGGACGGCCGGCGAGCACCCGGCCGGTGGCCTCCATCCGGGCGAGCCGCAGCAGCGGGTCCAGCGCATAGTGGCCGGGCGGCACCGGACGGGTGACCGGAGACAGTTGTTCGGGTCCAGTCTCATCACACATCAAGGTGTGCAGGAGCCACCTGGCGTCGAATTCCAGCGCGTCCTCTTCACCGAGCAGCCAGCGGCCGATTTCGGTGGCGCGCTCACGAGCGCGGGGCAGCAGGGAATCCGGGCCGAGCCGCGGCGTTTCCCCGTGCCGCTCCACGTCCTGGGCGAACTGGGCGAGGCAGGTGTAGGCGTGGAACGCGGCGATGACCTGCTCCACCGGCCACGCGGCCGACGACCAGGACGGCCGGAAGACCCGGCCCTGCGCGGGATCGGCGCCGAGGAAGCTCCGCGTGATGGCGAAGTCGAACAGCTTGACGTGGGCGCCCTCGTGGATGATCGCCTCGGCGACCTCGTAGGGCGACGACGGCCGGTCGATCAGGACCAGTCCGGGGAAGAGCCGTGACGACGCGGAAATCAGGCCGCCGGAGGTCGCCGGATCGAGGACCACCAGCAGGCCGACGTGCGCGAGCAGGTCGTCGGCCAGCGCCGGGCTGATCTGGCGGACCTTGCGCAGACCGGCGGCCACGGTGGCCAGCGCTTCGTCGTCGCCGGTCAGCAGCCGCGGCGGGCGGCGACCGGGCAGGCTCTGCGTCTGGATCACCCGCATCGCCTCGGCGAGGCGGTCATTGGCCTCGGCGGCGGTGGCCACCCGGATCGAGACCGGGCCGGCCGGCAGTTCGGTCGTGATCGGACCGAGTTCGTCGTCGGCGTCCACGTAGGGCAGACGGCCGGCGAGTGCCTCCCCGATCCGGAAGCGGAACAGGGGGTTGTCGAGCTGCGCGACCGGAACCGAGTCGTGGCCGGGAGCCAGGAGATCGAGCCCCAGCCGGTACAGCGCGCGACGCTCCTCCATCACCGCGTGGGCGGGCGCCAGCGCCGCGTGCACGGTGGTGGCATCCGGCCAGGCAGGTCTGGAGTACATCCGAGCGCCGGCTTCTTCCGCTAGGAGGGGAACAGCCAAGGACCGCGCGAGAGTACAACCAGGCGGTCTGGCCCCCACACCGGGGGCGGCTGTCAGACAACAGACGGAGCCGCCCCCTGTCGTCCGCGCTTACGCGCCCGTTCCGAGGAACGAGACGAGCTGCGCGAACCCCAGCACCGCCAGAACGAAACCCGCCGTCAGGGTCATCACGATGACCGTCCGCCACCCGATGATGGTCACCCCGAGAGCTACCAAGAAAATCACAGCGAACAGAGATTCCGAGTTCACAGCGAACACCTCCTCACTGGCCAGGTGGCGGCCCGGCTGGTGGCCCGCCCGCTCACCTTCGATGGCAGTTGTATGATCGCGGCGCTGTCGGTTGTCTGTCAAGTGACTACACCTGACAGACAACTTGCGTCTGGCATCAGCTTGGCGTTATGGTCTTCGGAAGCTCGGGGACCCAAGAGCTCGCGAGAGGTTGACGATGGATGACGAGAGCTGGGCTCTCTCACCGAACACGCGCAAGCCGCTGCCGGAACTGATCGAGGACAAGATCAGGTCGCTGATCCGCAGCGGCAAGTTCAAGGCGGGCGACCGGCTGCCGACGGAACCGGAACTGGCTCAGCGGATGGCGGTGGCCCGCAGTTCGCTGCGCACCGCGCTGCAGCGGCTCCAGCTCCAGGGCGTGGTCGAGGTGATGCGGGGCCGCGGCTGGTACGTCCGGTCGACCGACGTGTCCGAGCACGACGAGCCGCTGGTGTTCGACCGGCGGGTGAGCGACGCGGACCTGATGGAGGTCCGGATCGCGCTGGAGGCGACCGCGGCGAGCCTGGCGGCGACCCGCGCGACGCAGGGCGAGCTGGACGACATCGCGAAGCTGGCGAAGCTGCACCAGTCCGCGTCCATCGACGACAAGGACGAACTGCTGCAGACCGACGAGGACTTCCACTCGGCGGTGGTGCGGGCCAGCCACAACGAACTGCTGGACCAGCTGTACCGGTCGCTGGTGCCCCAGCTGCGCGGTTACCGTCGCAACAGTTACGGCAGCTCCGAGGTGCACGTCCGCTCCGCGAACGACCACAACCAGGTCACGTGGTTCCTCAAGCGCCGCGACGAGGGCGGCGCCCGCGCGGCGATGGCCACGCACCTGCTCGGCCTGTACAGCGACCTGGTGGCGCAGACCGGCACCCCGCCCGGCGAGCGGGCCACGCTCACGACGTACGCGCTGGAGGACGAGCCACGCTGGCACCGGGAGTGAATTAAGCCTATCGGCCGCTTTCGCCGTCGCGGCCTCTCCGCCGATCATGGGTTCTCTCGAACCGGGCGGAGACGCTGTGACAGCTGGGGAGAAACAGCGGCCTGGTGTCGATACGCGCCCGAAACCACGCCCGGCGGTCCTTCGTCTCGCGTTCGTCCTGGTCCTCGCCGGTGTCGCCGCGCTGCTCACGGTCGTGTCCTGGCGGGCGGCGCCCGGGTGGCCGACCGCCCTGCACGACGTCCTGGAGGCGGTGTTCCCCCTGGTCGTCGTGGCGGGCGCGGCGATCGGCGGGTACGAGCTGTTCGTGCACCCCTGGCTGGTGACCGAGATGGCGCGGATCTCCGGCCCGCGGATCGTCGAGGCGCTGCTCCCCCAGCAGGTCATGGAGACCTTCCTGCACTCGATCTACGGCGACAACGAAGCCAACCGGGACGTGGTCACGGGCGTGCTGGGCGGCGAGGGTCTGCGCCCGCTCGGCGGGGACCTGACAATCAGCACCCACACCGGCGTGACGTTTGAGCTGAGCGCGGTGGACCACGAGATCTACCACCTGACGACCGCGGTGACCTACAGCTTCAAGAAGAACGTGCACGTCGACCGGTTCATCATCTTCGCGACGTGCAACGCGCTGCTGCGGGACTCCATCAGCGCCGGGTGCCAGCTGCCGCTGTTCGAGCTGTGGTTCGTGCCGGACAGCTCGCTGTTCGAGAGTTCGGTGGACGACATGCTGCCGTCCGTTCGGCTGCGGATCGAGTACCTCGACGGCGAGGGCAGGCACCACGTGGCGTCGTCGAGCAAGCTGGAACTGCGCGAGGTGAAGTACCAGCAGTGGGCCGACTACCTGACGTTCTTCCGCACCAACATGGGCCCGCTCCCCCGCCAGAACACCCTCGACCACCTCGCCGACCTGCGCATCTTCGAGTGCGACCTGTCCGACATCGCCGGCGACGACCACACGGTGGCCGCGATCGAGCGCCTGTCGATGCGGGCGACCGCGCTGCAACGCATCGACGACGGCTACTGCTACTGGCAGGCGCCGTACCCGTGCTACGTCGAACGGATCTCCATGTCCGCCAAGGAGCTGGACATCGAGGGCGGGGACGCGTTCGAATTCCGGGTGGTGCCGTTCACGTTCCGCTCCAACACGGCGTCGGCGCGGTGGCTGAAGCCGGAGGAGCTGAGCGATCTGGACGTGCGGTCCTGGCTGCTGCCCGGGCACGGAGTGGCGCTGCTCTGGCGACCGGCGAAGTGAGGACGCGCGGATGACCGAGCCCGACTTCGACATCGACGCCTTTCTCGCGCGGCCGCTCACCGCTCACGTCGCCACCAGCGGGCCGACGGTGCGACCTACCTGGTACCTCTGGGAAGACGAAGCGCTGTGGATCCTGACCGGCCCGTGGACGAAACTGCTCGGCCGCGTCAAAGCCGATCCCGCTGTCGCTGTCGCCATCGGTGTGTGCGACATCGCGACCGGCGAGGTCCGGCAAGTGATCGCGCGCGGGAAGGCCGAAGTGCTGCCGTTCGACGTCCCGAGGGGGCGTCGCAAGCTCAGCCGCTACCTGGGAGCCGACGAAACCCGCTGGGACGAGCGGTTCCGGCGGTACCTCCACGACGACCCGGCCGAGCGGGGAACGGTCTGGCTCCGACTGCGCCCCAGCTCCCTCACCGCGACGGACCTCAGCTACCAGGTGTGAAGGCGCGCGCAGGCCTACGCCGGGGCGGCGACACCCGGCATAGTGCCTGCTCACAGACGCGGAAGCGGGGGGATTTGAACCCCCGGTCGGTTGCCCGACGCTCGCTTTCAAGGTGTGCCGAGCGGTCTCCGCCGGGGTCCGCTCCCCCGCTGACCTGCATGTTCCTCTCAGTGCGGACGTCAGCGGATCGGCGCGGATGGCGGCGAATGAGACCAGGATTGAGACCAGACCTACGCCACGCGCCCTTTGATGGCGCGGATGACGATCATGGGCAGTACAGGGGGTTCTTCCCCCAGCCCCGCCGGGTGCAATGCTGACTGCTTTACAGAGCAGCAAGCAAAACTAAACGGAACAGCCGCTCACCTGCCCGTGGGGAGCTATCTATTCTGAAGAATGCCTCCCGGCTCCACTCGTCGCCGAGCTACAGGCACACCGGCAGGAGCAGGAAGCCGAGCGGGCCAAGGCAGGTGAACTGTGGCAGGGCGACGGCTGGGTCTTCACCGACGAGCTAGGCAGGCAGATTAACGCCCGTACGGACGGATTTCACTGGAAGCGGCTGCTCGCCGCGGCTGGTGTGCGCGATGCCCGCCTTCACGACGCACGACACACGGCGGCAACGGTGCTGCTGGAACTCGGGATCAACCACCGAGCCACGATGGACGTGATGGGCTGGTCCAGCGCGACGATGGCGAATCGGTACCAGCACGTCACCGAGCCGGTTCGGCGATCGATCGCAGAGCAGGTGGGGGGGCACCTGTGGCAGCGCGAAGTCTGACTAACAACTGTCCCGGAGGGCATCCTGCAAAACGTGAGGACTCCGCCGCGTTCCGAGTGCTACATTAACACAATGCCAGATTTCCAAGGAAACCCTGTCGCACTTAACTTGTCGGACGACAGTATTGCAAGTTTGTCCAAATTAGCCGACAAAGCTGCCGCACACTCCTCCGCCTGGCATGAAGTTAGCTCTAAGTTGAAAGCCGCAGAAGATTCGGCCGAGATGGATGCTTTGAAGATTGCTTTCGATTACGTAGACACAAGTCGAAGACCAAATTCGGGGTCATCAACTTACGAGCCTATGATGCGAGCCGAGGGGCAAACCTATCCAACGCCTCTAGAAGAACTGCCCGAAGACGTCTTAGTATTATGGGAAAAAGTAGTAAAGCGTACACAAAGCAACGCGATTAAGGCCCGCTTGTCAGACTTACTATACTCCACGAGTCGTCAGCCAAAGCACGAATTCGCACTCGTCGCATGCAAAGCATACCTTCTACTTAGTAGCGACAATTGGAGCGACCTACACCGCGCACATGCCCTGATCCGCGCCTTGGACATCGCTCGCCAAATGCGAATCGACAGCATAATCAACGAGATCCACGCGAAGTTCATTTACGACGCTCGCGCGTCAATCGGGAAGTCAGAACATCAGCCAGGGGTCGCGCTCCGTCTGATCGGGCGCCTACTAGAGGATAAGAGCCCACCCGCAGAAATAGATGAAGTTCTACACTCGGCGGTGTCGCGCTACAGCCACGATCCTCACACCGCCGTCGAGGTACATAAAATGCGGCGTGGTCGCGCTAATAATGATGATGAAGTCGCTGCAGTCGATCGAGATTTGATCAACACATGGATCGAGGCCGCGAAGGAAACCGACGAAGGCTTCCTGAAAATGTCGCATCTCACAAAAGCGATTGCATACGCGCGCGATCACCAACAGAGCTCGGGTGTTACTGAACTCCTACATTCAGCAACCGTTCTACTGCAGCAAATCAGTCGCGAAGATCTTCCAATGCAGAAAATAAGTCAGGAATACACCTTCACGGACGAGCAGATAGAAGCCTGGTTGGCTTGGTTCATCAGAGAGAATCTCGAAGCATCACTAGCCGCCTACGCGCGCGGATACGGCTGCGTCCCACCTAGTGGTGAACTGGCTCAGAATCGCGCAGCAGTTGGGCAATTGGCAGAAGAGGCACCGCTATCTTATGCTTTCTCGGCAGTAATCATAGGCGGCGACGGACTCCCTCGCTGGGAACCGCACACGGAAGAAGAACGCGAAAATCACAACCTTACAAGGCACGAGAGTCTAAACATTCAGTTCATCGCACCTCTCTACGATTTGACTCTCACTAAAATTGGCGAAAAGTTCAGTCCAAGTCGCGAACAAGTGCAGCAAGTGATGCTTGAAGTCCAACCAGAAAAACCCGAAATCGCGAGAACGCTAGCGGACGCACTGTTCAGATATTGGAACGACGACCGCGAAGGCTGCATGTATGTGGTCGCGCCAAAGATTGAAGCCATTATCCGCAACCTTGCCCGCTCATTGAACGAGCCAATCTACTCGTTGCAAAGAACAAGAAGCCCAGGAAAATACGTCGGGCTTGCCACACTGTTGCAAATCCTCAAAGATAAAGGCCTTGATGAATCTTGGTACAGGTACCTCCATACCTTATTGAGCAGCACGCCAGGCCTCAATCTTCGTAATGAGATTGCACACGGCTTCATTGACATGCTGTCGCCACCGCTTGTCGCCCTGCTAGTGCAGGCCGCACTATATGTTGCCTTTCTCAGAGCAGGGCCCACAACTACCTCTGAGCAAGAAGCTGCTGAGGCGGCGTCTCAGCCCGAGCAAGAGCAGGACGAACCGAGCACCCAGACATGATGCCGCGCGCTGCGTTCAGGTACATCCCAGCGAAGGGGACAGCGCGGGCAAATGAGACCAGAAATGAGACCAAGCCGGGTGCCGGACAAGCAGCCGAAGCCACCCAACCCGGCAAACCCCCTGGTCACAGGCGCGGAAGCGGAGGGATTTGAACCCCCGGTCGGTTGCCCGACGCTCGCTTTCAAGGCGAGTGCATTCGGCCGCTCTGCCACGCTTCCCTGAGGCTCAGGGTAGCGGCTCAGCCGCCCAGGCCTTCGAGGTGTTCGTCGACCCGGGAGAAGACCCTCGCGAGCACCGACTGCTCCTCCGGGGTCATCAAATCGATCAGGTGGGCCCGCACGCCCTCCACGTGCGTGGGCGCCGCCTCCTTCAGCAGCGCCTCGCCGCCGGGGGTCAGTTCCGCCACCACTCCCCGCTTGTCGTCCGGGTCCGGGGCGCGGCGCGCGAGCCCCGCGGCCTCCATGCGTGCTATCTGGTGCGACAGCCGGCTCTTCGTGGACCCCATCGTGGTCGCCAGCTCGGACATCCGCATCCGCCGCTCCGGCGCCATCTCCAGGCACACCAGCACCTCGTAGTCCGTCAGGGACACGTCGTGCGCGGCGGCCAGCTCCCGGTGCAGCCGCTGGCGGAGCCGCAGCGTGGCGACGATGTACGCGCGCCACGCCGACATCTCCGGCTCGCTCAGCCACCGGGCTTCACCCATGTCCGGAACAGTAGCGCCGAACTGCGATTACCAACCAACGAGGGACGGCGCACCGGTTGAGGATTCGCGCGCACAGGCGCATGCTTGGAGACAACGGTGGATCGGTCACCGGACCGGGGACGCACTACCCGGGTGTGGCCCGTCGGGCCGTCCGCCGGGAGAGGGTCAGGTGGTTCAATGACGAGAAGTTCCTCGCGGTTGACTACCGGATGCAGCTGTGGACCCACAGCCGGGATGCGGTGAACCCAGTCCGGCTGTGACTGTGAGCAGCAACGGGTTTCCATCTCGATGCGCCTCGACCATCGCTTGCGCACAACGGCGAACTCGAACCTGCTTCAGTGCGGTCTCCGTGTCCGCACAGCAGAGTTCCTCGCCGGCCCGCGACGTGGTCAGCCGCTGATTACAATTGACAACCTCGGTAATCCTGGGTGCGGACTCGCGGAGTCCGCACCCAGGCTTTTGTGAGGGAGTACGCGGTGAGGTTTGACGAAGGCGCCGGGCTGGACACGTCCGAGGTCGACGACCTCCGCGGCGGCGGTGGCGGCATCGGGAGCCGGGTGGCGCTCGGCGGCGGCGGGCTCGGCATCGTCGGCGTGATCATCTACTTCGTGCTCTCCCAGATCGGCGGGGTCAGCCCGAGCGGCGCGGGCAGCCTCGGCGAACTCGGCGCCGGTCAGCAGGTCAGCAACGGGTCGCTGGCGCAGGAGTGCCGCACCGGCGCGGACGCCAACTCCAACCACGACTGCGCGATCGTCGCCATCGTCAACTCCATCCAGGACTACTGGAGCGACCAGTTCGCCCGCTCCGGCCGCACCTACCGCACCGCGCAGACGAACTTCTTCAGCGGCGGCGTGCGCACCGGCTGCGGCAGCGCCACCTCCGACGTCGGCCCGTTCTACTGCCCCGCCGACTCCGAGGTCTACATCGACCTGTCCTTCTACCAGGAGCTGCAGACCCGCTTCGGCGCGCAGGGCGGCACGTTCGCCGAGGCCTACGTGCTCGCCCACGAGTACGGCCACCACGTGCAGAACCTGCTCGGCACGTCCCGGCGCGTCGGCAACGAGACCGGGCCGACCTCCGGTTCCGTGCGGCTCGAACTGCAGGCCGACTGCTACGCCGGCGTGTGGGCCAACCACGCGACGACCACGCCGTCGTCGACCGGACGGCCGCTGATCACCGAGGTCACCCAGGACGACATCGACCGCGCCCTGGACACCGCGTCCCGCATCGGCGACGACTACATCCAGTCCAACCTCGGCGGCGGCCAGGTGGACGAGTCCCAGTTCTCGCACGGCACGTCCGCCCAGCGGGAACGGTGGTTCACCACCGGCTTCCAGACCGGCGACCCCGCCCGGTGCGACACCTTCGGAACCAACAACCTGGGCTGACGCGCCACGGGCTCCGCCCGGCGCACGGCCGGGCGGAGCGCACGCGTCACGCCGCGGCCAGCGCCCTCGCCTCACCGGCGGGAGCGCGGTGCGGCTTCACCGCCGCCTTGCCGGGCGCGACCCCGTTGACCGACTCCGTGCTCAGCGCGAACGTGCCCAGCGTCCAGGCGATCGCATCCGCGTTGCGGTCCAGCGCCACCCGGTCGACGTTGCCGAGGTTGTCGCACGCCTGGTGGTAGCACGGGTCGTACGCGACGCCCGCCTGGCCGCCCCACTTCGCGGCCTGCTCGGGGGTTTTCACGTCCTCCGCGCCCGTGAACAGGCCACCCGCCGGAATCCCCACCGCGATGAACTCGCCGTAGTCCGAGCGGCCGTCGAAGTCCGTGCCCTCCGTCGGCACCCCGCGCGCGTTCAGGTACCCGGTCAGCTCGGCCTCGATCTGCGCCGAGCCGTACGGGCCGGGGCCGGCGCCGACACCGTCGGAATCGTCGCCGTCGTAAGCGAAGTACGCCGCGTTCGGTGAGCCGATCATGTCGAAGTTCAGGTACAGCGCGATGTCCAGCTGCTGCTCGAAGCTCAGCGAATCGACGTAGTGCGTCGAGCCGACCAGGCCGAACTCCTCGGCGCTCCACCACGCGAACCGCACCGCGTTCTCGACCTTCGGCTTTCCGCCGAGCTGCAACGCGATCTCCAGCAGCGCCGCCGAACCGGTGCCGTTGTCGTTGATGCCGGGGCCCTCCGGAACGCTGTCCAGGTGCGCCCCGGCCATCACGACGTTGTCCTTGCGGCCGGTCTTCGTTTCGGCGATGACGTTGTAGGACGTGCGCGGCTCCTGGAACTCCCGCAGGTCCAGCGTCACCGTCGCGCCGTTCTGCCCGGACAGCGCCTGCCCGTCGGCCTGCGAGATGCCACCGGTCGGGATCCGCGCCGCCGCCGGGTCGCCCAGGGTTCCGTTCAGCGGGCCGGCCTCGTTGTTGTAGATGATCGCCGCGATCGCGCCCGCGTCCGCGGCGGCCGCCTGCTTCTGCGCGAACGGGCACGCGCCGCGCGACACGAGGACGATCCGGCCGGCCACGCCGGTGTAGTCGGTGACCTCGCAACCGGGCGTGGCGTCGACCGGCACCACGGCCAGCGGGGCGGTGATCCCGCCCTCCGGCGTGGACACCGTGTACGTCATGACGGTGATCGGCACGTCGGCGCCGTTGACCGTCAGCTTCTCCTCGATCGTCTCGGTGAAGATGAACGGGAACTCCTGCCGTGTCACCGAATAACCGGCGGCTTCGAGCTTGCCCGCGATGTACTCGGCGGAGGCGGCGTGCCCATCGGTGCCTGCGGCGCGGTTGCCGTCGTTGCGGTCGGCGATGCGCTGCAACGCGATCAGGTGCCGGTTGATGGCACCCACGTCGGTCTTCTTGACGAGCTGGTCGGGTAACGGGGACGGGGCTGCGATCGCGGCCGGGGTGGCGGCCGTCGCCAATGCGGCGGTCAGCACCAGGGCGGCGAAGGATCTCTTCGGCCGAAGTGACATGAGGAGTCACTTTTGTCCCGATCCGCGTGGAGGTCAATCGTGCATTCGGTGTACCCCGGCAATAGGGTCGGGCACATGCATGCGATCAAGCTCCGTGAACCCGGCGGCCCGGACAACCTGGAGTGGGTCGAGGTTCCCGATCCGCGGCCGGGCCCCGGCGAGGTCCTGCTCGACGTCGCGGCGAGCGCGGTGAACCGGGCCGATCTGCTGCAGCGCCAAGGCAACTACCCGCCGCCGCCCGGGGCGAGCGACATCCTCGGGCTCGAGTGCTCGGGCACGGTCGCGGAGCTCGGCGAGGGCGTCGAGGGCTGGCAGGTCGGCGACGAGGTGTGCGCGCTGCTCGCCGGTGGCGGTTACGCCGAACGCGTCGTCGTGCCGGCCGGTCAGCTGCTGCCGGTGCCCGGCGAGGTCGACCTCATCACCAGCGCCGGCCTGCCCGAGGTCGCCTGCACCGTGTGGTCGAACGTGGTGATGCACGCGAACCTGGCCGAGGGCGAGGTGCTGCTCGTGCACGGCGGCGCAGGCGGCATCGGCACGCACGCGATCCAGGTGGGCAAGGCCCTCGGCGCGACGGTCGCGGTCACCGCCGGCTCGGCCGACCGGCTGGACCGCTGCCGCCAGCTCGGCGCTGACATCGCGATCAACTACAAGGAGCAGGACTTCGTCGAGGTCCTCCGCGACGAGACCGGCGGCGCCGACGTCATCCTCGACAACATGGGCGCGAAGTACCTGGACCGCAACGTCAGCGCGCTGAAGACGAACGGCCGCCTGGTGATCATCGGGATGCAGGGCGGCGTGAAGGGCGAGCTGAACATCGGCAAGCTGATGGCCAAGCGCGCGAGCGTCGCCGGGACCACGCTGCGGGCGCGGCCGGTGGACGACAAGAGCCGCATCGTCGCGGACGTGCGGGAACGGCTGTGGCCGCTGGTCGCCGAGGGCGCGGTCCGTCCGGTGATCGGTCAGGTCGTGCCGATGTCCGAGGCGGGCAAGGCGCACCAGGCCCTCGAGGAGGGCGGCGTGTTCGGCAAGGTGCTGCTCTCGGTCCGCGGCTAACGCAGTTCTTCCAGCACCCGCACCAGCTGGTTGACCTCGAAGACGTTGGAGTAGTGGGCGAGCGCTATCCGCACCGCGCCGCCCACCTCTCCGACGCCGAGCGCGGCGAACACGCCGCTGGTGCCGAGGTCGGCGAACGCGCACAGGCCCTGCGAGGCCAGGTACTCCGCGACCTCCGGCGCCTTCTTGCCCATGACGGTGAACGCCAGCGCGGGGATGCGGCGCATCGCGTCGCCGATGACCATGACGTGCCGCAGCGCGCGCAGTTCGGTGCTGAGCTGGGCGAGCAGCCCGGCGTGGTACGACTTCGCCGAGCCGAGCGAGGTCACCAGCCGCTCCCGGCGGGAGCCGGTGGCCGCGTCGTCCAGGCCGGCGAGGTAGTCGATCGACGCGACGAGCCCGGCGAGCAACGGGTACGCGTGCGGGCCCAGCTCCAGCCGGGCGGGGCCGCGGGCGCCGGGGTCGAGCGAGGCGGACGGGAGCCGTTCCAGCAGGTCGGGGTCGCGGAAGACGAGGGCGCCGACGGCCGGGCCGCCCCAGGCCTGCGCGGACACCACGAGCACGTCCGCGCCGAGCGCGTTCATGTCCAGCGGCAGGAACGGCGCCGCGGCGGTGGCGTCGACGACCACCAGCGCGCCGACGCGCTTGGCGAACTCGGCGATCGTGGGCACGTCGGGCCGGGTGCCAACCGCGCCCGACGCGGCGGTGACGGCGACCGCCTTCGTGCGGGCGTTGACCAGGTTCTCGTACTGCCAGGCCGGCAGCTCGCAGTTCTCGATGTCGATCTCGGCCCAGCGCACGACCGCGCCGACACGTTTCGCGCCGTGCGTCCACGGCGCGATGTTGGTCTGCTCGTCGAGGCGCGAGACCACCACCTCGTCGCCCAAGGTCCAGCGCTCGGACAGGGCGTCGACGAGCCGGCGCAACAGCACAGCCGCGCTCGAACCGAGCACGACACCGGCCGGATCGGCACCGACGAGATCGGCCACCGCCCGCCTGGCCGCGGTCACGATGCTCTCCGCGCGCTGGGATGCCGGGAACGCGCCGCCCGGGCCGGAGACCGGGGCACGCATCGCCGTCGACACGGCCGAGGCCACCTGTTCGGGTACCAGCATTCCGGCAGGGCCGTCGAAGTGGATCCAGCCGTCACCCAGCGCGGGGAACAACCCACGAATTCGAGCGACGTCGAACGCCATGGACAACACCGTACGGACGAGTAGTTTCGCAGTGCGTCCGGGGTTGGGCTGTCGCCGACCGCGGGCCGGCGCGACCGCTAGGCTCGAACACAGCGCGTCGACGAACCAGCCAGGATGGAGCAATGACGGAGCCGAAGTTTTCCGAGTCGCCCTCGCCCGACGAGCAGCCCCACCGCGTGGTCGTGGTGGGCCCGGACGGTTCGCCGGTGGGCACGGCCCGGATCCCGCGGGAGGACGACGAGCACCAGGAGTCGGTCGGTGACCTCGTCGAAGAGCCGGCGAAGGTCATGCGAATCGGCACCATGATCAAGCAGCTGCTGGAGGAGGTGCGGGCCGCGCCGCTGGACGACGCGAGCCGCGACCGGCTGCGTGAGATCCACCAGACCTCGATCAAGGAGCTGGAGCAGGCGCTCGCACCGGAGCTGCAGAGCGAGCTGGAGCGGTTGGTGAAGCCGTTCACCGACGGCACCACGCCGTCCGACGCCGAGCTGCGGATCGCGCAGGCCCAGCTGGTCGGCTGGCTGGAGGGCCTGTTCCACGGCATCCAGACGGCGCTGTTCGCGCAGCAGATGGCGGCGCGGGTGCAGCTGGAGCAGATGCGCCGCGGGCTGCCTGCCGGGCGCGGCGGCCAGGAGGGCCAGGCGCCGGGGATCAGCGGGACCGGTCAGTACCTGTAGCGGAGCGCCCGCGCGCGGATCACCGGTCGGCGCGCGGGCAGACCACCACGTCGTCGTTCCTGATCGCCCGTGAGCAGTCGAACCGCCCCTCGACCAGGCCGGCGGCGTCGACCCAGAGCGGCTGGACGACGACGTACCGGACGGACGGGTCGGACAGGCAGGCGAGGTTCTCCGCGTAGCTCGCCGTGTCCCGCACCGACGGCAGGTCCATGCCCCGCCGCAGGTAGGCCGGCGACGGGTAGCGGCACGGCGTCGGGTTGCCCATGAAGTAGGCGATGTCGCCGAACGCCAGGTAGGCGACCGGGGTGTCCGCCCCGATCCGGTCGCGGACGGCCAGCATCTCCTCGGTGAACTTGTGCTCGATCTCGACACGGCCGGCGTTGGTGTAGTCGGCGTGTACGCCGTCGAACGAGTACGGCGTCGTCGGCAGGATGGGCACCGTCAACGCGAGCACCCCGACCAGCACCGGCACCGACAGCACCTGCCGTCCGCCGCGGCCGGGTTCGAACGCGCAGGCCAGCGCGGCCACGACGGCCAGGCCGGCGAGCAGGCCGTAGGCGAGCGCGCCGTGGCCGGAGCGCCACGCGTAGGACGCGCCCAGACACACCCGCGCGGCGAACAGCACCACGACCGTCGCCCCGACCAGCGCCCACGGCGGGCGCCCGTGCACGAGCGTCCAGCGCGCGACGGCGAGCGCCCACAGTCCCGCGGCCAGCGGGACCCAGGCGGCCAGGTGGTACTGGTACCACTGCCCCCGCACCACCGCGGCGGCCAGCACGAGCGCCAGCGCGAGCACCGTCAGCACCGGCCAGGCCCAGCGCCGCCGGGACACGCGCACCAGCACCACCAGGGCCGCCGGCAGCACCGCGACCAGCGGCACGAGCATGGCCTCGTTGGCCGCGAACCGCACGATCGAGCCGAAGTCCCGGGCGGCGCCGTCGTTGAGCAGCCACGCCTCCCGCAGCCACCGCCACTCCCGCGGCGCGAGCAGGCTCAGCCCGAACAGCGCGAGCCCGGACACCGCGGCGGTGATCCCGGCGAGCGTCGCGCGCCGCCGGTCCAGCACGGCGATCACGCCGAGCGCGACCAACGCGATCGGCAGGGTGGCGTACCCGACCAGCGCCGCCAGTCCCAGCAACAGCCCGGCGAGCAGGCTCGACGTCCGCAGCGCGGCCCCGATCGCGGCGGTCCCCAGCACGGCCGCCACCCACTCGGGCTGCAGGAAGTCCCAGTTCGGGGCCAGCGCCAGGGCCAGGCCGACGGCCGCGGCCACCGCCGACGCCTCCCCGGACGGCAGCCGCTGACGCAGCCCCGCGCGCAACCACCACGCCGCGCCCGCCGTGAGGGCCAGGGCGACCAGCCGGACCAGCCCCTCGCCGACCCCGACCGAGCCCACGTCGAAGACGCTCAGCCCCTCGGCCAGCCAGCGGTAGGCCAGCGGCCGGTGCACGAACGTGCCGGTCGCGCCGAACGGGCTGACGTCCAGGCCGCCCAGCACGTACCGGACGTCGTGGCCGAGCCCGATCCACGCGGCGGTCAACGCGACCGGCAAGGCGGCCACGGCGGTCCACACCCAGCCGCGGATGGGAGCGCGGCGCTGGGGTTCCTCGGTGGTGGTGGTCATTCAGCCGGCCTTTCGCCAGGTTGCCCGTTTTCGGGTGCGCACCCCGGGCGAGAGTACGCGCCGGACGCACACGCTGCCGTCACGGACGGTGGCACAGCGTGATTTCGCCCGATGATCAGCCAAATCGGGCGTCTCCGCCCTGCCCGGAGTGCGCGTGTCCCGCTCGCTACGCTAGGTCCCGTGCAAGCCACCAGCACGGTCGACCAGACCAGCGAAGATCTCGCCCGCGCGGCTGAGCTTCCGCCCTTGTCGGACAGCCGCACCTTCGGGCGCGCGTTCGGCGACATCAAGGAAGGCCTCCGCCAGCGCGAACTGTGGAGCCACCTCGGCTGGCAGGACATCAAGCAGCGGTACCGCCGGTCGGTGATCGGCCCGTTCTGGATCACCATCAGCCAGGGCGTGATCGCGCTCGGTCTGGGGCTGCTGTACTCGCAGCTGTTCAACATGCACATCCAGACGTTCCTGCCCTACATCAGCGCGGGGTTCATCGTCTGGGCCTTCATCAGCGGCTGCCTGACCGAGGGCATGGAGACGTTCATCGCGAACGAGGGTCTGATCAAGCAGATCCGCGCGCCGTTGACCGTGTACGCGCTGCGCACGGTGTGGCGGCAGACGCTGATGTTCGCGCACAACCTGATCGTCATCGTGGTCGTGGTCGGCATCTTCTTCGGCAGCCTGAACCACGACTACGCGCTGTCGCAGAGCGGCATGTGCATGCCGGACAACATCTGCCACCCCGGCATCGGCTGGTACACGCTCACCGCGATCCCGGCGTTCTTCCTGCTGGCGTTCAACGGGGTCTGGGTGACGCTGCTGCTTGGCATCATCTCCACGCGCTACCGGGACATCCCGCAGGTGATCAACTCGCTGATCCAGCTGCTGTTCTACCTGACCCCGATCGTCTGGCCGATCGACCAGCTCAAGTCGGGCCAGCGCGGTGGCAGCGTCAGCTGGGCGGAGCCGATCATCCACCTGAATCCCATCTACCACTTCGTCCAGATCCTGCGCGCGCCGCTGATCGGGCAGGCCGTCAGCCCGTGGAGCTGGGTCGCCGTGGGTGGCATCACGGTCGTGGGCTGGCTGCTCGCGCTCGTCGCCATGCGCAACTACCGGTCCCGCGTCTCCTACTGGGTGTGAGAACGACCAATGGTCAGCATTGATGTGCAGAACGCGTACGTCGACTTCCCGATCTTCGACGCCAAGACGCGGTCGCTGAAGAAGAAGGTCCTCGGCAAGGTCGGCGGCAAGATCGGCACCGAGTCGAAGGTGCCGATCATCGAGGCGCTGCAGGACATCACCCTGTCGCTGCGCGAGGGTGACCGGGTCGGGCTGGTCGGCCACAACGGGGCGGGCAAGTCGACCCTGCTGCGGCTGCTGTCCGGCATCTACGAGCCCACCCGCGGCCTGGCCCGCGTGCAGGGCAAGGTCGCGCCGGTGTTCGACCTGGGCGTCGGCATGGACCCGGAGATCTCCGGCTACGAGAACATCATGATCCGCGGCCTGTTCCTCGGCATGACGCGCAAGCAGATGGAGAAGCGGGTCGACGACATCGCGGAGTTCACCGAGCTCGGCGACTACCTGCAGATGCCGCTGCGCACCTACTCGACCGGTATGCGGGTGCGGCTCGCGCTGGGCGTGGTCACCACCATCGACCCGGAGATCCTGATCCTGGACGAGGGCATCGGCGCGGTCGACGCGGCGTTCCTCAACAAGGCGCGGGACCGGCTCGTGGATCTGGTGAACCGCTCCGGCATGTTGGTCTTCGCCTCGCACGCCGACGACCTACTCTTGGAGCTGTGCACGACGGCCATCTGGATGGACGAGGGCCGGATGAAGATGCGGGGCGGCCTGCGCGAGGTGCTCACCGCGTACAAGGGCCGGGACCCGTTCGAGAACATCAGCGCGGAAGCCGCGCAGCGGATCGACGCCGCGCCGGCGGTACAGGGCGGGGAGTGACATGAGCGGTCCGGAGCAGGCTCCGATGCGACCGGGCGGTGTGGCGGCGGTGGTCGTCACGCGGCACCGCCGTGAGCTGCTCGCGGACTCGCTGAAGATCATCGCCGCGCAGACCCGGCCGGTGGACCACCTGGTGGTCGTGGACAACGGCCCGGACCAGCCGGCGCGGGACGTCGTGGAGTCGTTCCCCGGGCAGTACACGTACCTGCCGTCGCACCACAACCTGGGCGGCGCCGGCGGGTTCGCGCTCGGGATCCTGCACGCGCTCGCGCTGGGCGCGGACTGGGTGTGGCTGGCCGATGACGACGGCCGCCCCGCCGACGAGACGGTGCTGGCGGTGCTGCTGGAGGAGGCCGAGAAGCGCGGCCTGGCCGAGATCTCGCCGATGGTCACCAACATCAACGCGCCGGAGAAGCTGGCGTTCCCGCTGCGCCGGGGCCTGACGTGGAAGCGGTCCTCGGCGGAGCTGGGCACCGACTTCCTGCCCGGCATCGCGTCGCTGTTCAACGGCGCGTTGTTCCGGTCGTCCACCCTGGACGTGGTCGGGGTGCCGGACCTGCGGCTGTTCGTGCGCGGCGACGAGGTCGAGGTGCACCGGCGGCTGGTCCGTTCCGGACTGCCGTTCGGCACGTCGCTGCGGGTGTCCTACCTGCACCCGGACGGTTCGGACGAGTTCAAGCCGATGCTCGGCGGGCGGTTCCACGCGCAGGACCCGGAGAACGAGGTCAAGCGCTACTACACCTACCGCAACCGCGGCTACCTGCTGTCCCAGCCGGGGATGCGCAAGATCGGCGCGCTGGAGATCCTGCGGTTCGGCCTGTACTTCGTGGGCGTGAAGCGCGACCCGGGCGCGTTCGTGCAGTGGCTCAAGCTGGTGCGCCAGGGGCAGCGGGAGCGCTTCTTCCGCTACTGATCGTCGGTGGCAGGAATAGCACGGCCGCCGACCGCCTTGTGCTGGACATGAGTGATCCCGCCAAGGGAGAGTACGCACCGAGCCCCACTGACTGGGTCCGCGAAGCCGTGGAGAGGTTCGAGACGTCCAACGGCGAAGCCAACCTGAACGAGCCCGGCGGCGGCCCGATCGTCGTGATCACGACCGTCGGCGCCAAGACCGGCAAGATCCGCAAGTCGCCGATCATGCGGATCGAGAAGGACGGGAAATACCTCGCGGTGGCGTCCAACGGCGGCGGCCGCGCGAATCCGGGCTGGGTCAGCAACATCCGTGCGCACCCGGTGGTGGAGCTGCAGGACGGCCCGGTCAAGAGGACCTACGTCGCCCGCGAGCTCGCCGGCGAGGAGCGGTGCGAGTGGTGGGAGTACGGCGTCGCGGTCTGGCCGACGTACCTCGAGTGGGAGCGGAAGACCGACCGCCGGATCCCGCTCGTGTTGCTGGAGCCGCCGGCCTGAAGCGGCTTCCGCCCTGCCAGACGTGAAAGGCCCCGGACAGCGCCCGGGGCCTTTCGCGTGGAACCGATCAGATCGGCAGCTTGCGGAAAATCGGTCGCGGCACGTGGCGCAGCACCGACATGACCGCGCGGAACGCGCCGGGCGCCCACACCAGGTCCTTGCCCTTGCGCGCCGCGTCGACGGCGATTTCGGCGACCTGCTCGGCGGTCTGCTCCAGCGGCGCCTTGCCCAGGCCCTCGGTCATCTTCGTCTTGACCTGGCCCGGCCGCACGACCGTCACCTTGACGCCGGACGGCGCCAGCGCCTCGCCCAGGCCCAGGTAGAACCCGTCGAAACCCGCCTTGGTCGAGCCGTACACGAAGTTCGACCGCCGCACGCGCTCACCGGCCACAGAGGACAGCGCGATCACCGAGCCGTGGCCCTGCTTCTTGAGCTTGTCCGCCAGCGCCACGCCGACCGACACCGCCGCGGTGTAGTTCACCGTGGCCAGCTCGACCGCGGTGGCGTGGTTCTGCCACGCCTCCTCGTTGTCGCCGAGCAGGCCGAACGCCACCACGGCCACGTCGATGTCACCCTGCGCGAACGCCTGGTCCAGCACCGCCGGGTGGGACGCCGTGTCCTTCGCGTCGAAGTCCACTTCGGACACCGTGGCGCCTGCCGCGCGCAGCTTCTCCGCGGCCAGCTTGCGCCGCTCGGACGCCCGCGCCGCCAGCACGACGCGCAGTTCGGGCGCGTCCGCGAGGTACTTCTGCGCGATGGCCAGCGCGATGTCCGACGTGCCGCCGAGCAGCAGCAGGGACTGGGGGTTGCCAACAGCGTCGATCACAGTTCAAGCCTCCGGCTCATGTCGGACGCGAACACGCCCTCGGGGTCGACCGACTGGCGGATCTTGCGCCACTCCTCCAGCCGGGGGTACATCTTCGCGAAGGTCTCCGGCGTGGTGCGCGAGTCCTTCGCGGTGTACAGCCGCCCACCGGCCGCCAGGACGTCTTCGTCGAGTTCGGTGCAGAAGCGGCCGAGGCCGTCCTTGATGGGGAAGTCCACCGACAGCATCCAGCCCGGCGACGGCCAGGACAGCGGCGCGCGGTTGCCCTCGCCCATCCGCTTGAACACGTTCAGGAACGAGTAGTGGCCGGACGTCGCGATCTTGCGGCACAGGTCCTTCAGCGCGTCCTCCCGGCCGAACGGCACGGAGAACTGGTACTGCAGGAAACCCTTGGAACCGTAGGCGCGGTTCCACTCGCTGAGCATGTCCAGCGGGTGGTAGAACTGCGTCAGGTTCTGGATCTTGCCGCGCGCGCCCTTCTTCGGCACCGTGCGCTGCCAGATGTTGTTCAGCATCCCGAACGTCAGCTTGTTGCCGAGACCGTTGGGGAACACGTCGGGCAGCGTCATCAGCTGCGGCGCGTCGAACTTCAGCGGATCGGCCTGCAGCTTCGGCGGCAGCTGGTCCAGCTTGGCCAGCGAGCCGCGGGAGAACGTGGCCCGGCCGAGGCGGCTGTCGGAGTTGATGAGGTCCGGCACCGACATCGAGTAGTCGTAGTTCAGGTCGGACCCGTTGCTGAACAGCTCCAGGGTCTCGTCCAGGCTCGACGTGCGGTCCGCGTCCACGATGAAGTAGGCGCTCTCGGTCTTCTTCATGCGGATCTTCGCGCGCACGATGATGCCGGTGAGGCCGATGCCCGCGACCGTCGCCCAGAACAGCTCCGACTCGGGGCCCTCCGGGGTCAGCGTGCGGATCTGGCCGTCCGCGGTCACCAGGTCCATCGACAGCACGTGGTTGCCGAAGCTGCCCGCGCTGTGGTGGTTCTTGCCGTGGATGTCGTTGGCGATCGCGCCACCGATGGTCACCTGGCGCGTTCCGGGCAGCACCGGGACCCACAGACCGTACGGCAGCGCGGCCTTCATCAGCTGGTCGAGGCTCACCCCGGCGTCCAGGTCGACCTCTCCGGTGTCCGGGTTGATCGAGTGGATCGTGTTCAGGGCGGTCATGTCGATGACGAGACCACCGGCGTTCTGCGCCGGGTCCCCGTAGGAGCGGCCGAGCCCGCGGGCGATGACGCCGCGCTCGCCGGCCTGCGCCACCGCGCGGGCGATCGTCTCCACGTCCGGCGTGGTCAGCACGTCTGCGACGGTCGGGGCGGTGCGACCCCACCCGGTGAGTGTCCGCCGCTCGGTATGCGGTGTCGTGTTCACCCGGACCAGGGTAACCATCCCCGGGGGGCGGCTTTGACCGAGGCGCTTCTACACTTTTCCGGTCCTGGAAATCGCACGCTGGCGAGGTAGTGCAGTGGTGTCTACGGAACCGCAGGAGCAGGCAGTGACGGCGAAGGCGAGCCCGGGCCTGCTCGGCCAGTTGGTGCGATTCGCGCTGATCGGCGGATTTTGCGCGTTGCTCGATCTCGGTACCTACACGGTGTTACGAGCGATCGGACTTGATTACGCTCCGTGGGACACGGTCGCGCGCGCGATCAGTTTCATCGTCGGCACCACGACCGCCTTTTTTCTTAACCGGAAGTTCACGTTCTCCGGCGGCCGCAAAGACGGCAAGGGTCAGATCGGCGGCTTCGTCCTGCTGTACGGCGTCACTTTCTTCGTGGCCGTCGGCATGAACGCGCTGATGTTGCACGTGCTCGGCGAGTTCGCGTTCAAGCCGACCGTCGCTTGGGTGATCTCGCAGGGCACCGCGACCGCCATCAACTTCGTGATGCTCAAGTGGGTTGTCTTCCGCGAACAAGGTGTGACCGATGTTTCGCCGGAGTCCGGCTCGTGATTCCTTCACAGGTGACCCGTGTAACTTGGCTGGCGCTAGTCGGATTCCCCTGGAGGACTGAGAACTGATGGCCGGCAAGACTGCCGCGGGACAGCCTGCCCCCGCGAAGGCGAAGACCAACGGAGCCCAGGCGATGCAGGACCAGACCACGTTCGCCGAACACGTTCCGCAGGGCCGCCTGACCGCGCAGCGCGGGCTGTACGCCGGGCCGTCGCCCATCGTTTCCAAGGACCTCTACTCCGAGGTGCTCGAGGGTGTCGTGAACCGCGGGCGCGACGGCGTGACGCTGGAGCCGTCGGCGCGCGTGTCCGGCAACACCTACTTCGGCCGGTTCCCGGCCAGCTACTGGCAGCGCTGGACGAAGGTGCGCCAGGTCCGGGTCGAGGCGGTCGTGAGCGGGGCGGGCCAGCTCGCGGTGCGCGCGTCCGACGTCGAGGGCGAGCCGCGCACGATCGAGGCGCGCGAGGTCGAGGGCGCCGACGGGGCGGTCGTGGCGGTCGACGTCAAGATCGACAAGTTCTACGACGGCGGCGCGCTGTGGCTGGACCTGGAGACCCAGGCCGGGCAGCGACTGACCGTGGAGCGGGTGCGGTGGACCGTCGAGCCGCCGGAGAAGATCCGGCCGACCGCGGTGACCATCTGCACGATGAACCGCGCCGACGACTGCCTGAAGAACCTGCAGGCGCTGGCCGGTGACCTCCAGTCGCTGGACACCCTGGACGCCATCTACGTCGCCGACCAGGGCACCGACCGGGTCGACTCGCGCGAGGGGTTCGCGCAGGTGGCGGCCGACCTCGGCGACAAGCTGAAGTACATCACCCAGCCGAACCTCGGTGGCGCCGGCGGTTTCACCCGCGGCCTGTACGAGGTGGCCGGGCACACCGAGACCGAGCACGCGAACGTGCTGTTCATGGACGACGACGTGCTGCTCGAGCCGGACCTGGTCGTGCGGATGACGGCGTTCTCGAACATGGCCGCGAACCCGGTCATCGTCGGCGGGCAGATGCTGAACCTGCTGCACCCGCACCAGCTGCACGTGGGTGCCGAGTACGCGCGGCTGGAGAAGCTGGAGCCGGGGGTGCCGGTCGAGCACAGCCTGCACACGGCCGACCTGCTGGGTGTCGACGAGGAGACCGGCGAGCCGAACCGCCAGGAGAAGCGGCTCGACGCCGGCTACAACGGCTGGTGGTCGTGCCTGATCCCCTACGAGGTGGTCAAGGCCATCGGGTACCCGATGCCGTTCTTCTTCCAGTGGGACGACGCCGAGTACAGCTACCGGGCGCGGGCGCACGGCTTCCCGACGGTCACGCTGCCCGGCGCGGGTGTCTGGCACGCGGACTTCCACTGGAAGGACTGGGACGAGTGGCACCGGTACTTCAACCTGCGCAACTCGATCATCACCGCGGCGCTGCACAGTGACTTCAACCTGAACGTGGTGTGCCGGACGCTGATGGCCCAGGTCGTGCGGTACCTGCTGGGCATGCAGTACGGGTTGACGCACACGCTGATCAAGGCGGTCGAGGACTTCCTGGAGGGCCCGTCGATCCTGGAGGACGGCGGTGTCGCCGCGATGCAGGAAATTCGAGCCATCCGGGCCCAGTACCCGGAGACGAAGCGTCACGACGCCACCGAGGTGCCCGGGATCGCGTCCAACGACATCGGGATCATCAACGCCGCGCCGCGTCCCGCGCTGCAGCGGCTGATCCTGGTGAAGCGGGTCTTCGACCGGCTGCGCGGCCGGTCCCGGTTCGCGCTTGGCGCCGTGCCCAATGATGAGGCTCACTGGTGGCACGTGGCGCTCTTCGACACGGCCGTGGTGACCGACGCGTCCCAGGAGGGCGTGCGGGTGCGCAAGTACGACCGGGAACGCATGTTCGAACTGGGCAAGCGCGCGATGAAGACCCTGAACCGGCTCCGCAAGGAGGGGCACGCGGTGCAGGCGCAGTACAAGCGCGCCCTGCCACAGCTCACGAGCCGCGAGAACTGGAAGCGGTTGTACCGGCTCTGAGGTTTTTCGGCTTTTGGCCGGCCCTGCTGCTTCTGCGGCAGGGCCGGTTTTGTTTTGGGGGGTGTTTGTGAGGTGGGTGGGGGTGGTGGCGGCGGCGGGGTTGGCTGGTGGGGGTTTGGGGGGTTGTCGCCGGCGCGCGGTTGGGCTTGTCGCTGGCGCGCAGTTGGGCTTGTCGCGAGCGCGCGGCTGGACCTCTCGCGGCACGTGCCTGGGCTTTTCATGAGCGCGCGGTTGAGCTCCTCGCGGGGGACGAGGCTGGCCCGTTCGTCGCGCCTTCGCTGGGCCGCTCGTGGGTGCCCGGCCGGCCCCCTCGTAAACGACGGCTGGGCCACTCATGCGGGCGCGAAAGGCCTCCTGGGGCACCGCCAATGGGCCACTCGTGTGACCGCGACGGGCTCCCACGTGCCATCGCCCCTGGGCCAACCGTGCCGCCACCACTGGGCCGCTCGCGTGGGCACGAACCGTTCTCACGTGGCACTGCCGCTGAGCCGTCCGGGTCGCCACCGCTGGGCCACTCATGCGGGCGCGACCGGTCTCCACGTGCCATCGCCCCTGCGCCACTCGTGCCGCCACCACTGGGCCACTCGTGCCGCCACCACTGGGCCACTCGTGCCGCCACCGCTGGGCCAACCGTGCCGCCACCACTGGGCCGCTCGCGCGGGCACGAACCGTTCTCACGTGGCACTGCCGCTGAGCCGTCCGGGTCGCCACCGCTGGGCCACTCATGCGGGCGCGACCGGTCTCCACGTGCCATCGCCCCTGCGCCACTCGTGCCGCCACCACTGGGCCAACCGTGCCGCCACCACTGGGCCGCTCGCGCCGCCACCACTGGGCCACTCGCGCCGCCACCGCTGGGTCGCTCGCGCACACATGACCGGCACCCACGTGGCGCCGCCGTTGGGCGGCTCGCGCGGCCGTGGCGGACTCCCCTGCCGCACCGGGCCGGTGGGCGGGTCAGCGCAGGCCGAAGACCTTGTTCTTCCGCTGCAGGTCGTCGATGTACGCGACGGCCACTTGGCTGAAGTTCACGCTCACCTTTGCCCCCTCCTTGGTCGTCACCGTCTGCACCGAGCCGTGCTCGAGCAGCAGGTGCAGCTCCTTTTCGAGCTCTTCGACGTCCTCCGGCGGCAGCGCGAACAGCAGCGGCTCACCGCCGGTGGCCAGGTGCAGGACCAGTGCGGGCTTCTCGTCACTCATGCGTCCAGCACACCAGCCGCCGATCTTGTTCGGCAACAAAGTTCGCGCACAGCAGAGGCGCGAACCCCGGTCTACTGGCTCAGCCAGTAGCCGTACGAGGTGTAGTCCGGGTAGGGGTTCAGCAGCGGGCGCGGCTGCTGGATCTCGACCTCCACCGATGGCGCCGTCACGAGCTCGGCCGGCACCGTGAAGCTGTACGTCGACCACGTGCCCTGCTGGGAATCACGCGTCCAGACGCCCGCCTCCACGCCGTTGACCAGCACCCGCATGTCGAACACCGTGCCGTGCATCGCCGTGCGGGACGTCAGCGTCAGGGGGCGGCCGGGCACCAGGTTGTGCGCCGTGAACCTCTCCCCGCCGACGATGGGCCTTGCGCTGTCGATCACGTCGCCCACCCGGCCCAGCGACGTCCACGGCTGCGTGCCCACCTGGGCCAGCACCGGCTCGTACCCGTGCTCCCCCTCGCTGCGCAGGTCACCCACGTTCACGTAGTCCCGCAGCTCACCGGGCACCGCCTGCGAGTCGCCGCTGCCCGCCAGCGACCAGTCCGCCTCGTACACGTTCAGCCACCGGAACGGGACGATCAACCGCCCACCCAGATCCGGCTGCGCCTGCACCTCGAAGCTCATCTCCGACGGCGTCCGCAACACCCCGACGTCCTTCAACGGCTCCATCGACGGCCCCGGCCACGGGTCGTACACCGCGAAGTACTCCGGCCGCTCCGCCGCGGGCAGGTGCTTCAACGCCTCGTACAACGAACCCGTGCCGTTGTTCGCCGGCGCCGCGAAACCGTTCGTGCCCAGGCCGATCAGGTCCAGCACCCGGTGCCCGCCGAAGTACGCGACCGCGCCGACGTCCTTCACCGCCACCACCGAACCCGGCGGCAGGTTCCCCCGCACCCACTGCGCCACCGACACGTCCGTGTCGCGAATGGCCGCCGTCGCCCGGCCGAACCGCACCGACCAGCTCGGCAGCGTCGCCAGCGACAACACCAGCACCACCACCAGCGCGCCGTGCAGCGAGATCCGCCGCGCCCGCTCCCGCGCCGCGATCCGGCTCAGCCCGTACACGCCGATCACCACGAACAGCACGAACACCGGCATGAACGGCTGCACGTACCGCAGCTCGTGCACCAGCGCGGTGTTCAAAGTGGACACCGACACCAGGATCAGCAGCAACCCGGCCGCCAGCGCGTACAGCATCGGCCGCCACGTCGGCCGCGTCAGGAACACGTAGACCATCCCCGCCGCGAACACCAGCAACGCACCCGGGAACGCGTAGTCCTGCCCGTCGAAACCCAGGAAGATGCTCACGAACGCCCGCGCGTTCGCCATCGTGCGGTCCGCGAACTCGCTCAGCCAGAACACCGGCCGGTCGTGCAGGAACGACTTCGACTGGATACCGTTCGCCGACGCCGTCCCCGTCGCGATCTTGTAGAACAGCAGTTGCGCCACGCCGACCGCGATCGGCAGCAGTGTCCACAGTGCCCGCAGCACCGTCCGCCGTGGACGCGTCATGTGCCGGTGCGCCCACACCGTCCACAACGCCGCGAACGCGAGCGTCACCGCCAGGATCAGGCCCTCGGTCCGCACCAGCGCCAGCAGGCCGCCCAGGATCGGCGTCCAGCGGAACCGCGCCCACGGCTGCTCGGTCACGAACGCCAGCAGCGTCGCGACCACCAGCAGCATGACCAGGCCGACCTCCATGCCACTGGCCGAACCCCACGCCAGCGGCCCGCTCAACGCGACCAGGACACCCGACCACACGCCGACCGAACGCGACACCAGCTTCGTGCCCAGCACCGTGACCAGCCCGGTCGCCAGCGCGAAGCACAGGATGCCGAACCCCATCGCGAAGGCCAGGAAGAACGTGCCGTGGAACCCCACCAGGTACGCCGCACCCAGCACCAGCGCGTACAACAGGCTGCTCGCCCCGGCGCTGATGTCGTCGCCCGTGTTGAACTGGAAGAAGTGTCCCAGTCCCAGCTGCCGCCCGTACTGCAGGTGGATGTAGACGTCGTCGAGCGGCGCGATCAGCTTGCCCTGGTTCCACGCCATGCCACTGGCCACGAACACCACGCCGACCAGCGCGGCCAGCGCCCCGGTGAGCCAGAACTCCGGATTCCCGGGCAGCGCCCGGCGCGGCCGGCGAGCGGTGCGGTCGACCTCGTCTGAAACGTCCAGAACCTGTGTCACTTCACGCACACGCCCGGGCCTGGTTCCGTGGTTGCCTCATCGGGCCAGGCTATCCCTCGACTCACGCCACTGGTCGAACAGCAGGTCCCGGTGGACCTCGTGGTAGCGCGCCAGGTCGAAGATGTGCACCGTCTTGGACCAGCGGCCGTCCGGACCAGGGCGGAACCCGTCGGCCTCGGCGCGCTCGAAATCGCTGCCCAGGTAGTGCACTCCGACCGAACCGTCCAAAGTGATCCCCGCTACCTCACACGACGAACCGAGGTACTCCGCGCGCGTGCTCACCTCGGCGACCCGGCCGCCTTCGGTCTCCAGCACACCGGACCGCGGGCGGCCGCTGACGACCGCGGCCTGGCCGTTGGGCCAGCCGCCGTGCGGCGTGATGCCCTCGACCGGCCGCGCGAACCGCGCCGCCCGCCACCGCGTGAACAACAAGTCGTTCTGCCGTTCCGCGTAGTCACGCAGATCCCGCATGTCGACGGTCTTGTAGTACTCGTAGGAGTTCTCCTGGACGAAACCGTTGATGGTGGCCCACTCGTGGTCCCATTCGGCATCCAGAACGCGTGCGGTGCCGTTCTCGTACGCCGCGTCGACCATCACGCGGTGGTCCCGGTAGGTGGCGTAGACCTGCACCGAGAAAACGCGTTCACACATCTCCACCGGAACCGGGCCGGCGAGTTCCTGGCGCGGGAACGGCGCCGGTCTCGCGTCCCGCACCTGCGGGAAGTGCACGTAGTTGTCGCCCGCCGCATACGAAACCGGGTGCGCGACGCCGTCCACGACGGCGATCGTGCCGGTGCGGTACAGGGGGTAGGTCACGCCGGAGCCCCCTCTGCGTTTCCGATCAACGGGTGTGTGCGGAGCAGTTTACGAGAAACTCACACATTCAGCTAATCGGTGGTGCCGAAGAGTCCACGATCACCGTGAACGGCCCGACGTCGCGCCGCTCGAACTCGGGCGCCGAGAACAGTTCCGGCGCGAATTCGACCTCGTCGACGCGGATCGGCACGGCACGCGGGAACGTGTCGGACACGACCGGCGCCAGCAGTTTCCCGTCGTCGCCGCGGCGCAGCACGAAGACGTTGGGCGCCTCGTGCGGGTTCGACCGCAGCCGCGCGAGGAGGTCGGCCGAGTCCCGGGCGGTCGCCCAGGACCGGATCTCGTCGTTGCGCTGCGTGTAGCCGGCCAGCGGGTTCGCGTAGTGCGGCGTGGTCTGCTGGAAACCCCAGTACGGCTCGAACGACAGCAGCCGGTCGTGCGCCGAGAACACGATGTTGCCGGTCGGCGGCCGACCGGTCAGCTCGGCGATCGTGCTGATCAGCTGCGGCGTCCAGTACCCGTCCTGCTCCGGGTCGTGCCCGAAGCTCGCGGTCCAGCCGTCCGGGTAGTAGTCGGACTCGGCGGTGTCCACCGAGTCCTTCATGGTCGTGCCCACGATCGTCTGGGACACCGACACCGCGCCGAGCACGGCCAGCGCAAACGCGACCGTCCGCACCGGGCGGACCCGGCCGATCAGCCGCGGCAGCACCCGCACCAGCTCGACGAGCGCGAACACGCCGGCCACCGCGAGCACCACGTCGACGGTCACGATGAACCGGAACGACAGCAGCGTGGTGCGGACCAGCAGCGCGAGGTTCGACACCGCGAACCAGGCGTAGACCAGCGCGGTCAGCACCAGCATCACCAGCGCGACCGGGTCGCGGCGGGCGCGCAGCACCAGCCACACCAGACCGGCCAGGCACAGCACGCCGAACGCGCTCGCGGAGGTGAACGGCATCGGGAAGTAGGCGCTGATCTCGGGCAGGAAGTGCGCGGCGACGTTCGGCTTGCCCAGCCCGCCCGCCAGGATGAACGGGCCCCACGTGATCAGGGCCAGCACCGCCGTGACCACGCCGATGACCACCAGGCGCAGCAGCAACCGCCGCACCACGGGCCACGGCTGCTGCCCCGCGCGGACGTCCAGCGCGAGCACGACCAGCGACAGCACCACCACGGCCGCCACGCCGTACGCGACGTGCAGCGTGTAGGTGACCGCGGAGAAGCCCAGGTAGACGCCGATCAGCAGCAGCGTCCAGGCCGGCACCCGCTCACGCGAGCGCAGCGCGTGCCAGGCCAGCAGCATGACCGGCGGCAGCCACGCGGTGGTCGGCCAGGCGTACGGCTCCTCCGGCCCGAGGGCGACGAACCCGGCCAGGATCGTGGCGACCGAGGCCAGCAGCGCCATCCGGCGCCGCACGACCAGGCTCCACAGCACGAACGCGACCACCCCGGACACCGCGGCCCAGGTGATCGAGTACGGCTTGTAGGCGGCCCAGCCCTCCAGGCCCAGTAGGTTCGCGAACCGGCCGCCCAGCCAGAACCAGCCGCCCGGGTAGTAGGCGGCCAGCCCGTGGTAGTTCACATCAGCCAGCCCGGCCGTCTCGGTCAAGCGCTCCAGGTACTGCAGGCGGAACGTGTTGTCCACGCTGGAGCCGCCGAGGAAGAACCGGGTGCCCTGCAGCGGGATCGCCAGCAGCAGGGTGGACAGCGCGGTCAGCGCAGCCCAGCTGCCGCCGAGGCGCACCCACAGCGGCCAGCGGGCCGCGCCGCTGTAGACCAGCGACCCGAACAACACGACGACGATCACCGCGACGGCCAGGTTGACCAGCGCGTCCGGCACGTAAGTGCCCGGGTCGACGCCCAGCTTGTTCGAGCCGAACTGCAGGACCAGGCTGAACACGACCGCCGCGACCGTGCCCAGCACGAGCTCGGCCAGCGTGCGGCCGGGTCCGAGGCGGGTCAGCGCGGGGCGCGGTGCGGGTTCGGTCGACGTGCCGCCGCCGGGCCGGGCCAAGGTGGTCGTCACAGGTAGAAGGTGATCCCGAGGGTGGCGACCCACAGCACGCCGAGGACCTGCAGGATCCGGTCCTTGAGCACGATCTCGTCGGGCGCGCCCGCGGTGCCGCCGTCGACGTCGACCGCGTAGCGCAGCACGGCGATCACGAACGGCACCATCGAGATGACCGGCCACACGGACTGGTCGGCGCCCTCACGCAGCTCGAACGCCCACAGCGAGTACGACATGATCAGGATCGCCGCCGCGGTCGCCCACACGAAGCGCAGGTAGCTGGCCGAGTACTTCTTCAGCGACGAGCGGATCTTCGCCCCGGTGCGCTCGAAGAGCATGATCTCGGCGTAGCGCTTGCCCGCGACCATGAACAGCGAACCGAACGCCGTGACCAGCAGGAACCACTGCGACAGCGCGATGCCGGCGGCGACACCACCGGCGATCGAGCGCATCAGGAAGCCGGACCCGACGATCGCCAGGTCGATCACCGGCTGGTGCTTGAGGCCGAAGCAGTAGCCCAGCTGGACCGCCTCGTAGACCCCCAGCACGATGGCCAGTTCCGGGCTCGCGAGGAACGACAGCCCCAGGCCGACGCCGAAGAACAGCACCGCGGCCGCGTACGCGACCGGCACCGGCACGATCCCGGCCGCGATCGGCCGGTTCCGCTTGGTCGGGTGCGCCTTGTCGGCCTCCACGTCGACCGCGTCGTTGATCAGGTACACCGACGACGCGACCAGGCTGAACGCCACGAACGCGATGACCGCGTCGAGCAGCACCGAACCGTTGGTGATCTGGGCCGCGGTGAACGGCGCGACGAAGACCAGGACGTTCTTCGCCCACTGCTTCGGCCGTGCGGTCTTGGCGACGCCGAGGACCATGCCCACCGGGCCGCGCTTGGCCGCCGGAGCCGGTTCGGTCGTCGTCTCGGCCGGCTCGGCCGTCTCCGCCGACTGCGCGGTCTTCGCCTCGGCCGTTTCGCTGGTTTCGTCCACGATCTCGGCTTCCGCGGCGTTGTTCACTGATTTGGTCACGGGTGGTTCCCTACCCCTTTTTGCGGATTTTCCTGCGCAGCAGACCTCCGACCACACCGCCGAGCGCGGCGCCGGCGAGCACATCGGTCGGGTAGTGCACCCCCAACACGAGCCGGGACGCCAACATCGGCGGGACGAGCGCGGGAACCAGGTTACGCCCGGTCAATCCCGAGTAGAGCACCGCCGCCGCCGTAGTGGACGTGGCGTGCGAGGACGGGAAGCTCAGCCGGCTCGGCGTGCCCACCAGGACCTCGACGCTCGGGTCCTGCGGGCGGGGCCGCCGGACCACGCGTTTCACGGCGATCGACGCGCCGTGCGCGCCCACCACGCCGGCGGCCGCGACCAGCCAGTCCTTGCGGCGCTTGCGGTCCACCGCGGCGCCGACGAGACCGGCGGCGAACCACCCGATCGCGTGCTCACCGAAGTGGGACAGGCCGCGGGCGGCCTTCACGGTGGCCGGGCGCTTCAGGGCGCCCTGGACCTTGGAGAGCACCTCGATCTCAGCGGCGCGCTCCGGCTTCTTCTCAAGCATCGATGCTCCCGTCCAGGGGGGCGCCCTCGGTCAGGTGCGGGGCGATCTTGTTGTCGAAGACCGACAGCGCCGAACCGATGGCCATGTGCATGTCCAGGTACTTGTAGGTGCCGAGGCGACCGCCGAAGAGCACGTTGCGCTCGCGCGCCTCGGCCTTCGCCAGCTCCCGGTACCGCTCCAGCTTCGCCCGGTCGTCCGGGGTGTTGATCGGGTAGTACGGCTCGTCGTCGTCGTTCGCGAAGCGCGAGTACTCGCGGACGATGACCGTCTTGTCCTTCGGGTAGTCGCGCTCCGGGTGGAAGTGGCGGAACTCGTGGATCCGCGTGAAGGGGACGTCCTCGTCGTTGTAGTTCATGACGGACGTGCCCTGGTAATCACCCGTGGGGACGACCTCCTGCTCGAAGTCGAGCGTGCGCCAGCCGAGGCGGCCCTCGGAGTAGCCGAAGTAGAGGTCCAGCGGGCCGGTGTAGACGGTCGGCGTGCCTGCCGGGATGCGGTCGCGGACGTCGAAGTAGTCGGTGTTCAGGCGGACCTCGATGAGCTCGTGGTCGGCCATCCGCTCCAGCCAGGCGGTGTAGCCGTCGACCGGCAGGCCCTCGTAGGTGTCGTTGAAGTACCGGTTGTCGAAGGTGTAGCGCACCGGCAGGCGGGTGATGTTGCCCGCGGGCAGCTCCTTCGGGTCGGTCTGCCACTGCTTGGCGGTGTAGCCGCGGAAGAACGCCTCGTACAGCGGGCGGCCGATGAGCGAGATGGCCTTCTCTTCGAAGTTCTGCGCGTCCGCCGTGTTGATCTCGCTGGCCTGCTCGGCGATCAGCGCGCGGGCCTCGTCCGGCGTGTGCGACTTGCCGAAGAACTGGTTGATCAGCGCCAGGTTCATCGGCAGCGGGTAGACCTGCCCCTTGTACTTGCCGAACACGCGGTGCTGGTAGTTCGTGAACTCGGTGAACTGGTTGACGTAGTCCCAGACCCGCTTGTTCGACGTGTGGAACAGGTGCGCGCCGTAGCGGTGCACCTCGATGCCGGTCTCCGGCTCGGCCTCGGAGTAGGCGTTGCCCCCCAGGTGGGAACGCCGTTCCAGCACGAGCACGCGCTTGCCGAGCTGGCTGGCCGCACGCTCGGCGACCGTCAGCCCGAAGAAGCCGGAGCCGACGACGACCAGGTCGTACCCGGCGAATTCGGCGTCGGTGACGTCAGTGTTGCTCGTGTGCTCGCTCACGGGAAGCGAGGGTACCGACGCTACTGAGGGCAATCGCACCCACATTCACTATTGCGCTTCGCGCAGGCCCGGGAGCACGTCGGCCACCACTTCTTCGAGCACGGCCTCGCGGCCGGCGTACGGGCCGGACGAACGCGGCCAGTGCACGACCACGTCGGTGAAGCCGAGCTCGGCGGCGCGACCGGCCGCGTCGGTGAACGCCTGGGCGCTGACCAGGGAAAACACCGGGGACGAGTCGAGGCTGAGGTACCGGTGGACGTCCTCGCCCGCCCGGTCGTTCTCGGCCAGCACCTGGTCGAAGCGCCGGGACAGCTCGGCGACGCCCTGCCACCACTCGTCGAGCGTTTCGACGCGGGGACCGGTGGTCACCCAGCCGCCACCATAAGTTGCGGCAACTTTCATCGCGCGTGGCCCGTTGGCGGCGATCAGGAACGGAATTCGCGGCCGCTGCACGCAACCGGGCAGATTGCGGGCGCCGCGGGCCGTGTAATAGGTGCCCTCGTAGTCGAACCCATCAGTGATGAGCAGGCCGTCCAGCGCCTCGACGAACTCGGCGAACCGGTCGGACCGCTGGCGCGGGGTGAGCTCCTCGCCGCCCAGCACGCCCGCGTCATAGCCCAGGCCGCCCGCGCCGATGCCCAGGATGAGACGGCCGTCGGCCACGTCGTCGAGGGTGATCAGCTCGCGGGTGAACGGCACTGGGTGGCGGAAGTTGGGCGAGGCGACGAACGTGCCGAGCCGGATCGTGGAGGTCACCATGGCCGCGGCGGTCAGGGTGGGGACCGCGGCGAACCACGGGCCGTCGACCAGCGTTCTCCAGCCAAGGTGGTCGTAGGTCCAGGCGTGGTCGAAGCCGTACTCCTCGGCGGCCCGCCACTTCGGCTCGGCCGCCCACCACCGGTCCTCGGGAAGAATCACGATGCCAACGCGCACCGGCCCACGCTATCGGTCAGCACCGACAATCCGTCGGCCCGGACCCCGGGGGACAATGGGGGTGTGGAGAAACCCCTGCTGATCGCGTCGGATGTGGACGGCACCCTGCTCGACCCGATGGAACGGATGTCCCCCCGCACCGCCGCCGTGCTGCGCCGCGCCACGGAAGCGGGGATCCCGATCGTGCTCGCCACCGGCCGCCCGCCGCGCTGGATCCCGTCGGTGGCGCAGGCCGGCGGCCTGACCGGTTACGCAGTGTGCGCGAACGGCGCCGTGCTGTACGACATCGGCAAGGACGAGGTGGTCGGGGTGCACGGCGCGCTGGAGCCGATGATGCTCAACGACGCCGTGCACGAACTGACGAAGGCGCTGCCGGGCGCCGGGTTCGCCGCCGAACGGGTCGGCCGCCGCGCGCTCGACCCCGACGTCGAGCACCTGGTGGTCGAGCACGGCTACCACAACCCGTGGGGCGACGGCGAGGGCGTGCCGGTGTCCCGGGCCGAGATCGTCGGGCGGCCTGCGGTGAAACTGCTGGTCAGCCACCCGGACATGACGTCGGACGAGATGGCGCGGGCGGCGCGCGCGGTGCTCGACGAGTCGGTGGACATCACGTTCTCCGCCAGCGGCGGGCTGATCGAGATCGCGGCGCACGGCATCACGAAGGCGACCGGGCTGGCCGAGGTGGCCGAGCGGTTCGGCGTGCCGGTCGAGCGGATCATCGCGTTCGGCGACATGCCCAACGACCTGGAGATGCTCAAGTGGGCCGGGCACGGCGTGGCGATGGCCAACGCGCACCCCGAGGTGCTGGCGATCGCGGACGAGGTGACGAGCCCGAACAGCGAGGACGGCGTCGCGCAGGTGCTCGAGCGCTGGTTCTAAGGGCAGGGCACGTACGTCAGCCGCTCATCGCCGGAGAGCTGGGACAGCAGGCGGGACTCGCTGTCCGCGCGCAGGTACAGCGTCAGCCAGCCCAGCCCGGTGCGCTGGAAGGTGGCGACCTCGTAGCGCTGCGCGTACTTCTCCGCGATCCCGCAGTCCTGCGCCGGTGAGTACCAGGCCAGCGGCGCGGCGAGCACCGGCAGGCCGAACAGCGCGACCGGCGCGTACTCGTCGTCGGGGGCGGACCCGGTGACGCCGGTGATCATCATGCGGGAGCCGGCGCGGTAGGCCAGCGCGGCGTTGCCGAACGTGTCGATGTTCGACCCGGACGGCAGGCGGCCGCGCAGCCAGTGACCGATCTCGGTGGTCTGCGCCATCCGCTGGCGGTCGACGTGCACGACCTGCTGGGCGGCGAACGCGGCCGGCACGCTGACCGCGCACAGTACGAGCGCGACCGCCGGCGCGACACGCCGCTCGGCCAGCCGCCGCCGGGGCCGTGGCGACGGGCGGTTGCTCGTCCTGCCCGACGCCACGGCCGCGCCCACCGCGGCCAGTGCGCTCAGCAGGAAGCCGTACGGCAGGTGGGACGACGCGGGCCAGCCGCTCCGGGCGTGCCCGTAGTAGGTCGCCTCCCAGGCCCACCACGGCACGAGGAACACCAGCGCGCCCAGCAGGTAGCCGGCGGGGCCCCACCAGCTCGACCGGCGCCGCACCGCGGCCGTCAGCAGCCAGATCTCGCCGAGCAGCGCGAACACGACGCCGTCGGAGCGGGTCATCACGGCCAGCGCGGCGAGCACTCCGGCGACCAGCGGGTGGCCGGTGACCAGGGCCAGGCACCCGGCCAGCACGAGCAGCACGAACAGCGGCGTCTCGGTGCCGGCCAGCCCGTGCGAGGCGAACAGGCTCGCCCCCGCGGTGAGCAGCGCGGCGAGGACCCCGGCGGCGGTCGTGAAGCGCTTCGCCAGCAGGTACGCCACGACGACGCAGCCGAGCGCGCACGCGATGCCCAGCACGACCGCGCCGGTGACGACGTCCGCGCCGAACAACGCTCCGGGCAGCGTGACCAGCACCAGCCACAGGAAGTTCGGCAGGCCCTGGGTGCGCTCGCCGATCGTGTAGACGGCGCCGTAGCCCTCGGCCATGTTGCGGGCGTAGCGGAACGTGACGAACGCGTCGTCCGGCACCGTGGCCACGACGAGCTGCAGGACCAGGGCGAACACGAGCGCGAGGAACAGGACCCAGCCCCGGTTCGCGCGCAACGTCGCGACGCGCGGCCACGCCGCGGTCACCACCCCCGCCAGCGCCAGCCACGCGGCGACCAGGGCACCAGGCACCTCTCACCCTCCGTGACGCCGCTCCACCCTTGCCGTAGGTATCGCTCCCGCGCCCGGATTGTTTCGTCGCCGAGACATTTCGGGGGTTGGTGGGTGGGGTGGGGGCCGCGGTGGCGGGAGTGATTCGCTGCGGTGGCGGGAGTGGGTGGCCGCCGCGGTGGCGGTGGTGGGTCGCCGCGGTGGGTGGACGCGGTGGCGGGAGTGAGTCGCTGCGGTGGCAGGGATGGCTGGCCGCCGCGGTGGCGGGAGTGGGTGGCCGCTGTGGCGGGGCCCCGTGGCGGGTAAGCCGCCGCGGCGGCGGGGCCGAGAGGCGGGGCAAGTGGGCGCGCCGGTGCAGGGCGCGGCCCGCCCTGCGGGTCGGGCCTGGCCGGCCGAAGCCGCGTCGGCGCGTGGGCCGAGGCGGGTGAGCCGCCGCGGCGGCGGGGTGACCGCCGGGAGGCGGGGCAAGTGAGCGCGCCGGTGCGGGGCGGCGGCCGGCTGCCCGCCCCGCGCGGGTCAGATCTGCTCCTCCAGCGCCTGGTAGTCGATCTTGCCGCTGGCCAGCAGGGGGATCGTGTCGATCGGGCGGACGTCGAAGCCCGAGGCGTGCAGGTGCAGCCGGTCGGAGAGCGCGTGTGACGCCGCCTTGCAGGTGTCGGCCGCGGCGCCCTCCGCGAACAGCACCACCTTGTCATCCGCCGGGACGGCGGCCACGATGTCGATCCCCAGGCCCGTCGCGCGCGTCGCGGCCTCCAGGTCGTCCAGGCTGATCCGGTTGCCGAAGACCTTGCCGATCCGCTTGAGCCGCCCCGTGACGAACAGGAATCCCTCCTCGTCGAGGTACCCGAGGTCGCCGGTGGGGAGCACGCCACCGCACTCGTCGCCCAGCGCGAGCTCCTCCGCGGTCGACGCGTAGCCCATCATCACGTTCGGCCCGCGGTAGACGATCTCGCCGGTGATCTTGGGGTGCGTGGTGTCGCCGCCGTCCGGGCGGCGGATCGCGAACTGCCCGCCGGGCAGCGCGGGCCCCACCGAGCCGATCTTCTCCGCCAGCCGCTCCGACGGCATGATCGCCATGCGCGGCGCCGCCTCGGTCTGGCCGTACATCACGAACAACCGCCCGCCCGCCGACCGCATCAACGTGTCGAACTCGGCGATCAGCTCGGGCCGCATCCGGCCGCCGGCCTGGGTGAGCGTGTGCACGCCCGGGTTCGCGGCCGGGTCGAACCGCAACCGCCGCAACATCTCGTAGTGGTAGGGCACCCCGGCGACCGACGTGCACTCGTGCGCGGCGACCGTGTCCCAGAACCCGCGGCCGAGGATGCCCTCCCGCTCGACCACCACCGTCGCGCCGCTGACCAGGTGCGAGTTGAGCACGGACAGGCCGTACGCGTAGTGCAGCGGCAGCGTGGTGGGCGCCACCTCGCGCTCGTCGATGCCCAGCACGTCGGCGATCGCGTGCGCGTTGGTCAGGATCGCCTTGCGGGACAACCGCACCAGCTTCGGGTTGCCGGTCGAACCGCTGGTCGGCAGCAACACCGCGAGATCACCGTGCGGGCGGATCCCGTCCCGGTCGAGGCGCAGCCACTTCCCCTCCCCGGCCCGGTACCCGGCTGGCGGCTCGGCGGCGGGCGCGTCCAGCACGGCCGACGGGCGGAACCGCTCGATCAGGCCGGCCAGCACCGGGACGTCGAGCGCCGGGTCGACCAGCGCCACCGCGCGCCCGGCCTGCACCGCCGCGACGTAGGTGAGCACCCCGCTCAGGTCGACGCCGGTGCGGGCGAACAACACGCCGTCCGGCAGGGCCGCGAGTTCGTCGGCCCGCCGTTCGACCTCGGTGATCAGCGCCGGACCGTCCAGGACGGCGCCGGTTTCGGCGTCGACGATCCGGGCGCCGGGAGCCAGCAGGGTCACCGGAGCGCGCCTTCCGGTCGGGCCGGACCTGCACCAGTCGGGTGGATGCGGTTTACCACGCGGGTTCCATTCGTACAGTCTTACGGACGCCTGAGCCGAACACAGTAAAGGAAACGCCGAGCCGATGATCCCCGTCACCGCGGTCGACGCCCGCGATGCCGAATCCCTCGTGGTGGAGGTGCTGCGGTCGGGAACGCTCACGCGGGGCCCGGTGGTCGCCCGCTTCGAGGACGCCTTCGCCCGCGCCGCGGGCACCGCGCACGCGGTCGCCGTGAGCAGCGGCACCGCCGCGCTCCGCAGCGCGCTCGATGCGCTCGGGCTCGGCCCCGGCGACGAGGTGATCACCTCGCCGCTCACCTCCGCCGCGACGCTCCGCGCGGTCCTGGCGACCGGCGCGACCGTCCGCTTCGCCGACATCACTCGCGACGACTTCGCGGTCGACCCGGACGCGGTCGCGGCCGAGATCACGCCGGAGACCCGCGTGATCCTCCCGGTCCACCTCTACGGCCAGACCGCGGACATGGGCAAGCTCGCCCCGCTGGCGGAGGAACACGGGCTGCACCTGGTCGAGGACGCGGCCCAGGCGGTCGGCGCGACCTTCGCCGGGCGGGCGGCCGGGGGGTTCGATGTCGGCTGCTTTTCGTTGTCCGCCAACAAGATCGTGACCACCGGCGAGGGCGGCGTGGTCACCACCGACGACGCCGGGCTGGCCGATCGCCTGCGCCTGCTGCGCGACCACCGCATGTCCGAACTGCACGCCGCCGTCGGCATCCCGCAGCTGGACCGGCTGGACGAGCTGCTCGCGGCGCGGCGGCGCAACGCGCGACAGCTGTCCGTCGGCCTGGCCGGCACGCCCGGGCTCACGGTGCCCGCCGAGCTGCCCGGCCGCGAGCACGCGTGGCACCGGTACAGCGTGCTGATCGGCCCGCACGCGATGCTCGCCCGCGACGAGCTGGTCGCCGAACTGGCCCAGCGCGGCGTCGAAACCGAGGTGCACCACCCGAAGCTGGTGTTCGACGACGACCGCTTCCGCGAGCACCCGCAGATCCCGGCGGTGTCCCGGCAGGACTTCCCGGTCGCGTTGAAGGTCACCGACGAGGTCCTGTCGCTGCCGGTGCACCCCGCGCTCTCCGAGGCCGACGTGGACACCGTCGTGCGTGAGGTGCGCGAAGCGCTCGGCGCGTGACCTGCGCTGTCCGATGTGGACGGGCACCGGACGGCGCGGCGTCTTCTCAGGCAGCGGGGTTTTCTCAGGCAATTCTTGGGTACCCCGGATTAGCATGGAGGTCGCCCTGTAATGCGGACAGGGCCCCTGGGATCCAGCGGGCGGGCGGAACGCCCGCTGGATCCCCTTCGCCTCCCGCACCGGGAGGAGTCTATTCGTCCGTTCGGCGCAAAATCCAGGTCCGGCCGAGCTGGATTCCGACGAGTGCGATGAGCAGCGCGGCGAGGATCGCCGGGCTCTCCCACGGCCGCGGGTCGTCCGCGGGCAGCGCCTCGGCGGTCGCCGCCACGCGGGATCGTCCCAGCGCCACCGAGTCGAACTGCGCCTGCGGGACGGTGCTCTGCACCTCGTAGTGCGATCCGGGCGCGGGGAGCGCGCCGGCCGGGCCGTCGCCCTGGTACGGCGACGGCTCGGGCGGCGCCCCTCCCCCGGCCGGTCCGCCCGCGGGCAGCGAGGGCTCCGGCGGGGCGAGCGTGGGCGGCGGTGGTGGCGGCGCGGCCACCGGGTCCGCGGGCGGCGCCTCGGCCCGGACAACGGTGATGCGGCAGGTTCCGGCCAGCAGGCCGTGCACCGGGCCGACGAGCACGTCGAGCACCGGGCCGACCACCGAGATGCCGGTGAGCCGCGCGAGCACGGCGTCGGCGATGACGTCCCCGGCGATCCCGGCCGGGCCTGCCGCGGGCAGCTCGATCGGCGGGGTCGCGCGCCACGCGGTCTCGAACGCGGGCACCAGGACGTTCAGCGGGTCCAGCGGCGCCAGCACGGACACCACCGGGTCGAGCACGGCGAGCGGGCTCAGCGCGAGCTCGTCGCCTTCGGTGACGGTGGCGACGCAGCTGTCCAGCACCCGCGTCTCGGCCCGCGCGGCGGGTGCGGCCAGCAGGCCGAACGCCAGCGCAGCGGCCACGATCGCGGCGCGGGCCCTCATGGCCGGATCACCGAGGAGCAGGAGACGGAGGTCCAGTCGTCCAGGGCGTTCGCGCTGTGCACGACCACGCCGTCCACGGAGACGGCGCAGCCGCCCGGACTGGCCGCCATCACCTGGACCACGCCGAGCGCGGGACCGACTTCGAGGTCGAGCTCCAGACGCCACGGCAGGGGCACGTCGCGCAGCGTCTCGGTGCGGTTGACGCCGTCGATGACGTACCGGATCTCCGGCGCGGAACCGGAACCGGTGACCTCGTAGACGACCCGGTGCGCGCTGCGCGGCAGCTCGAAGGACGTGCGGCTGAGCGGCTGGCCGGTGCTCAGCGCCTGCAGCGCGGTGGCCGCGCCGACGGGCACGACGGCGGCGCCGATCAGCCACGGCAGCCACCACGTCCGCCGGGCGATCCGCGTGGCCGTGTCGCTCATCGTGCTCGCTTTCTTGGACGCTTCTCAGGTTCCGTGCGGGCGGATGTGGAAACCTGGGGAGAGCGTCATCCTGGCACGCGGATCGGCGGCCTGACCAGCCTCGCCGATCGGACCGGGAAGCATTTCCGGAAATACGCGTTCACGTCCGGGAAACATTTCCGGGAAGCGCATTTCCGCAGGCCGCGGCACGCGCCCGGCGCCGGGGACCGGCCGGACGAGGCGACCCGAACCCCGCCCAGCGACAGCGACTCCGGCCGGCGTGAGGCAAATATGTGCCAGGCCCGGTGCGCCGGCGGCGGGCCTCCCCGGGGCGGGCGTGACACATTTATGCCTCACCCGCCGGACGCGATCACTTTCCCGGAAAAATCTCCGGCAGCTCTTGTGATCGGCACTTAACAATGCGGGCACGAGGCGGATACATGAGGGGTCGTAATGTCCGTTGTGCCCGCCAATCGCCGAAAGGAAGACGATGCGCGCACCGCATTTGCCGCGCAGCTCGCCGGGGCCGGATCATGACGACACGTGACGCCCGCAGCCTGTCCCCCGATGCACTGGAAGCCCTCCGCCGACGGGCGGTCGCCGCTGTCGAAGCGGGTGTGTCCCGGTCGGAGGTGGCGCGCCTGTTCGGCGTGTCCCGCAAGACCGTCGGCGCCTGGGTGCTCGCCTACCGGCGCCAGGGCGAGGACGCGTTCCGCCCCAAGACCCGCGGCCGCCGCCCCGGGGAGCAGCTCGCGCTCTCGCCGGCGCAGCAGGCGTGGACCATCAAGACGATCATCAGCGGGACGCCCGACCAGTACGGTCTGCGGCACCGGCTGTGGAGCCGCCCGGCCGTGGTGGAGCTGGTCAACCGCGAGTTCCGGATCCTGCTGAGCCCGGCGACCGTCGGGCACTACCTGGTGCGGTGGAGCCTGATCGACGAGCCGTACCTGCAGGAGATGATGCGCAGCCGCGTGACCGCGACGGTGCCGAGGCCGCGCGGCGTCCCGGCGGCCGCCGAGGAGTGGATCCCGGAGGCGGAGGTGCTGTGGGTGGCGTGGACGCGGCCGCACGCGCCCGCCGACCGCCGCGCCGCATCGCGGCAGAACCTGATGTCCGGGTTCCGCGACTACTTCGGCGACGTGAACGTGCTGATCGCGATGTCCAACCGGGGCGTGGTGCACTTCCGGGCCGGGCTGGGCCCGTTCGACACCCCGCACGCGGAGGACTTCCTGCACCGGCTGATGCACCAGCTGGGGCGCCCGCTGAACGTCGTGGTGTGCCGGTGGCCGCTGCAGCACTACGAAATGCTGCAGGCTTGGCCGCGGCGGCACTCCGGCCGCATCTCGGTGCGCTTCAGCCTCTGACCGGCTCGTCCACAGTGGACAGCAGGAGCAGGCCGAGCGCGGGCAGCGCGATCAGCGGCGCGAGCGCGGTCCGCAGCGAGGTGGCGTCCGCCAGTGCGCCGAGGACCGGGCTCGCGAGCCCGCCGATGCTCACCGTCAAGCCGAGCGTGATGCCGCTCGCGGTGCCCACCCGGCTCGGCAGGTAGTCCTGGCCGAGCGTGACGTGCAGCGAGAACGGCACGTACAGGCCGGCGGACGTGCCCGCGACGAACAGGTAGAGGAGCGGGCCGGGCACGAACACCACCCCGGCCACGGACAGCGTGGTGAGCGCGTAGGACCACCGCACGACGGGGATCCGGCCGAACCGGGCGGCCAGCTGCCCGCCCGCCACCGTGCCGACCGCGCCGCCGACGTAGAGCACGAACAACGCGGCGGTGCCCGCGAGGCTCCCGCCGCCGGTGCGTTGTTGCGCGTAGAGCGAGACGAACGTGCTCAGTCCGATGAAGACGATGGAGCGGCACACGATCGCGCCGGACAGCTTCGCGAAGGAGGCCCAGTCGTTCCGGCCTGCGCCCTCGCGCGTGGGCGCCGCGGTGCCGGAGATCCGGCGGAGCGCCATCGCGCACAGCACCGCGCCGACGGCGGCGGGCAGGGCCAAGAGCGGCGAGAACGCGAGCCCGCCGGTCGCGACGACGGCCGCGACGAGCAGGGGCGCGGTGGCGAAGCCGACGTTGCCGCCGAGCGAGAACCAGCCCATCGCGGTGTGGCTGCCGCGGCTCGCGAGCCGGGCCACGCGGGCGGCTTCGGGGTGGTAAGCGGCGACGCCGATGCCGGAGACCGCGACGGCCGCCACGGTCAGCGCGTACGAGCCGACGCCGGCGAACGCGACGCCGAGTCCGCTGGTGAGCGCGCTGACCGGGAGCAGCCACGGCATGGACCACCGGTCGGCGAGCGCGCCGAACAGCGGTTGCACCACCGAGGACAGCAAGGACGCGGCCAGCACGACGCCCGAGACGGCGGCGTAGGTGTAGGCCCGCTCGGCGACGAAGAACGGCACGAGCGCGGCCACCGCGCCCTGGTAGACGTCGACGCACGCGTGCCCGACCGCGAGCAGGGGGATGGTTCGCACCGGCTCATCGTCGCCGTGGCGGGAGCTGGCGCGCTTCCGTTAATCTGCCAGATGATGTCGGAAACCCGCCACCTGCCGCACGCGCCGACCCGGACCCAGGTCCTGGCGCCGGGTGAACGCATCGACGCGCACCGCCACGACGAGCACCAGGTGGTCTACGCCGGCTCGGGTGTCCTCGCCGTCACCACGGACGCGGGCACCTGGTTCGCGCCCGGCACCAGGGCGATCTGGGTGCCCGCCGGTTGCGTGCACGCCCACGTGGCCCACGGCCGGACCGACCTGCACCTGATCGGGCTGCCCGCGGCCCCGAACCCGCTCGGCTTGGACGAGCCGGCCGTCCTCGCGGTGAGCCCGCTGCTGCGTGAGCTGATCCTGGCCGCGACCGCTGACGGTCGGAGTTCGCCGGAGCAGCGCCGGTTGCGCGCGGTGCTGGTGGACCAGCTGCGGGCCGCGCCGCGGGAGCCGGTGCAGCTGCCGACGCCGTCGGACCCGCGGCTGGTGGCGGTGTGCGAACTGCTGCACGCCGACTGCGCCGACCCGCGCACGCTGGCGCAGCTGGGCGCCGCGACCGGGGCGAGCGAACGCACCCTCAGCCGCCTGTTCGCCGCCGAGCTGGGCATGTCCTTCACGGCGTGGCGGACGCAGTTGCGGCTCTACCACGCGCTACGGCTGCTGGCCGAGGACGTCCCGGTGACGACGGTGGCGCACCGCTGCGGCTGGTCCTCGGCGAGCGCGTTCATCGACGTGTTCCGCCGCGCGTACGGCCACACGCCCGGGACGCACCACCGCCGCGGCGGCTAGTCCAGGCAGAACTCGTTGCCCTCGATGTCCAGCATGGGGATGCAGGACTCGTTGAACCCGTCGGCCTCCAGGACCTGCACGCAGGTCGCCCCGAGCTTTTCCAGTCGTTCGCGCTCGGCCTGGAGCGCGGCGAGCCGCTCGGCGCCGACGAGTCCGGTGCCGACCCGGACGTCGAGGTGCACCCGGTTCTTGACGACCTTGCCTTCCGGCACCCGCTGGAAGAACAGTCGCGGCCCGGCGCCCGTCGGGTCGACGCAGGCGAACGCCGCTCCGCGCCGCTCCGGCGGCAGCGAGCTGTCGTAGTCCGCCCACGAGTCGAACCCCGGCGGCGGCGGTGGCACGACGTACCCGAGCACCTCGCACCAGAACCGGGCGACGCGCTCGGGATCGGCGCAGTCGAACGTGATCTGAACCTGCCTGACCGAACCCATCCGACCACCATAGCCAGCCGCTACCTGGCCCGCGGCACCGGCTTCTTCCGGCGCTGCAGCGTGGAAATCGCGGCGTCCACCGCCAGGAACACCAGCAGACTCGCCCCGAACACCGGGAGCACCCACGTGATCGCGACGATTCCGAGGAACCCGGCCGCCGCCATCGGCAGCGACAGCTGCTTCCAGGCCGCCGTCGGCAGCGCCTTCCACTTGCCCTTGTACGGGCTGCGCACCCACCACATCCGGTAGCCGAGTCCGATGAGGACCAGCAGGCCGGTCACCAGCACCGCCAGCACGATCTGGTTGGCCAGCCCGAACAGCGTCCCGGTGTGGAACTCCGCCGCGACCGACGTCAGCTTCGCCAGGAACGAGTAGTCGTCCCAGCCGATGTGCTCGGTCACCTCGCCGGTGAACGGGTCGACGCTGATGTTGTCGCGCTGCAGGGGGATCCCGGCCGCGCGCTCCATCACCGTGTACACCGCACCCGCCCGCGCCGGGGCCGTCACCAGCAGCTCCCCGTGCAGCCCCTGGGCCTGCGCGATCTCCAGCACCCGGTCGACGCCGATCGGTTCGACGCCATCCGGCACGGCCACCGGCGCGGCCACCAGCGTGGGCGCGCGCAGGCGCATCGGGTCGTTGTCCTGGCTGCCGCGGCCGCCGGTGAACTGCGAGATGAGCAGTCCGCTGACCGCGATCACCACCAGGCCAGCCGACAGCCACAACCCGAGCGGGCCGTGCAGCCCGCGCAACCGCAGCCATCCGCCCTTCGTCTTGCGGGGCGGGACGAACAGGTCGCGGGTGCGCGTGCGCCGCCGCGACTGGGCGAGCCACAGCACCAGTCCACCGAGGACGATCACCGGCAGCCAGCTCGCGCACAGTTCCGCGTACCACCGCCCCGGCTCGCCGAGGTGCAGGTTGCTGTGCAGGTCCCGCAACCACGTGTTGGCGGGCATCCGGTTGCCTGCCGTGGTCAGCTCCCCGTTGATGTAGCCGGTGTACGGGTCGACGAACACGGTGCGCGCCTGCCCGTCCTCGCCGCCGGCCAGACCGGGCACCGACAGCACCACGCGGGTGGTGCGATCCGGCTCCGGCGACGTGATCACCTGCCGCAGAGCGGCTTCCGGGTGCGCGGTCATCGCCGCGCGAACCTGTTCCGACACCGGTTTCGGCGTCGCGCCGACCTCGTTGACGTACAGCTGCGAGTGGTACAGGTTGTCGTGGATCTGCGGGCTGAACACGTACACCAGCCCGGTCAGGCTCAGCACCACGAGGAACGGCGAGACGACGATGCCCGCCATGAAGTGGACCCGGCGGGCGATCACCCGCAGGCCGTTCATCCCGCGTGCCGGCTGCTTCTTCCGCTTTCCCGGTGTGCGGGTCTCGGTCGTCGTGCTCATCGCACCTCGATGACGCCGTAGATGACTTCCTGCTGCCCGTCCGGCGCCCGCGCGGTCAGGGCCAGCTCCCACGGCCCGGCGGACGGCACGGTCACCGAACCGGCCAGGTGACCCGCCTCGGCGGGCGCGAAGGACACCGGGACCGGCGCGCCGGACGGCGGGGCCAGCTCGGCCGTGATCGTCGTGCCCGGTTTCGCGTCGAGGACCGTGACGTGCACCTGGTTGTCCCCCACCCGCGCCGGGACGACCGCGAGGTCGAGCGCGCCGGTGGACATCGCGAGCCGCACCAGCGGGGCCTGCGGAGCGGGCGCGGGACCGGCGGGCACCACGGACAACGCCGTGCTGACCCCGACGAGCGCAACCGCGAGCCCGGTCTGCACCAGCGACAGCCGTCCGGCCAGTGCGAGCAGGCCCAGCGCCAGCACGAGCACCGCGAACCCGGCCCACAGCCAGCCGGCGAGGCTTCCGAGGTGCTGCCACACCTCCGCGCCCGCCGTCACCGCGAGCAGCCCGGCGCACACCACGACCAGCGCCTTCGGCCGGTCGGCGACCTCACGGAACCGGCGCAGCACCACCAGAATCCCGGCGAGCACGGCCAGCGCGGTGAGGTGCACGACGCCCGCCACGACCGAACCGGGCCCGGTGAAGCTCCACGTCGCCACGACCGCGGCGGTGCAGGCGAGCACGGTGCCGCCGCGCAGCCGCCGCTCCCGCGCCGACTCCGCCGGGGCCATGGTCAGGAACTGCGCGATCCCGATTCCGGCCACCGCGACGACGAGCAGCCGCGCGAGGTACACGTGACCGGTCGCGGACTCCAGCACCCCGGACACGAGGCCGCCGTCGAGGATGTCGGTCAGCGGCAGTTTCGCGGCGTACGGGCCGAAGGTCAGCAGCGACAGCACGGTCCCGCCGAGCAGCCCGCCCCACGCCCAGGCCGCCAGCCGACGGACCACAGTGGACTCCGCGCCCGCCGGCCACCCCACGGCGACGAACAACACCACCCCGGCGAGCAACGCGAGCGCGGCGAACGCGAGGAACTGCGCGACCGCGTGCGCGACCGTCACCACCACCCCGGGCCGGGCGTCCAGCGCGGGCGGGGCCTGCACCGGGCTGCGTGAGGCGAGGTCGAAGGTGAACGTCCCGGTCGCCGCGTCCGTCCCCTTCACCGGCACGCTCCAGGCGATCGTGTAGGTGCCCGCGTACTTCTGCTTCGGCACCGGCACGGAGAGCGTGTTGTCCCGGCCGTCGGCGTGCACCGGGCGGCCGGGGTCGACGGGGCGCTTGTACGGGTCGGTCATCCGGATCGTCGACAGCCCGGCGGGCACCGGCCGGTCGAAGGTCAGGACGATGTCGTCGGGCCGGGTGACCTGGCCGTTGCCGGGCGCCGACGACACCAGCACGGGCGCCTCCGGCGACACCGGCGAGGCCAGCGTCAGCAGCGAGGTCCAGCAGGCCGCGACGAGCAGCAGGAACGGGAGCAGCCGTGCCGCGCGGCGGTTCCGCGGGACGGCGGGCGGTCTGGCCAGCGTCGTCATCCGTTGCTCACCTTCTCCGGCTCGGGCTTCGGCTCGGGCTCCGGCGCGCGGCGGTGCAGCAGGTGGGTGCGGAGCCCGACCAGCGCCACCACCAGGAACGCGAGCCCGAGCACGCCCCACAGGAAGGCGAACGGGGTGATGCCGCCGCTGTTCGCCTGCTCTTCGGCCTGCTGCTCGGCAGCCGCGGCCACCTGATCGGCCCGGTTCGCGTCGATCACCGCGGGTGGCGGCGCGCCCTGTGCGGCGTTGGGACTGACGACGATCACCGGCGCGTTGCCGGCCGCGGCGGAGAACCGGTCGGTGGCGCCGCTGGTGTAGCCCTGAACGGTTTCGAGCACCAGGTCGCCCCGCTCGGGCAGCGGGCCGAGGGTGACGAGGAACTGTTCGAACTGGCCGGGGCCGACCGCGCCGCCCTCCAACACGATCGAGCCGACGACCTGGCTGATCAGGCGGTCACCGGACTGCTGCGGCGGGTCGAGCGGGCGCGGGTTGATCCTGGCGGTCCAGCCGCGGGCCGGCTTGACCTCGGCGAAGGCGATCGGGGGACTCTGCGGGAACACGATTTCGAGCCGGTTGCTCTGGGTGTCGGTGCGCTGGTTGGCGAGGCGGAAGGCGAAGGTCTCGGTGCTGCCGCCCTTGACGGAACCGGGCACGATCGACACCTGCGCGGCGGCCGGGGCGGCCAGGCCGAGCAGCGCGCACGAGGCGAGGAACAGCGCGGACAGGGCACGCGCGAAGGACCTGGGGGATGCGGGCATGGCGGTCTCCTGAACGGCCGTGGTCCGGAGCGGGCTGGCCGCTCCGGACCACGGTTTCCCTCACGGGGTGGATGGGTCGATCAGGTTGAGCTGCTGCGGAACCAGCTCAGCCGATCGGGTTCAGCTGCTCGGGGGTCAGCTTCTCCCGCCAGCCGGCGGGCACCTGCTGCGACCAGCCGTTGTAGACCAGCGGGATGGGCAGCACGCCCTGACCACCCATGCCGGGCTGTCCGGTCAGCGTGCCGTCCGACTTGGTGTCCGCGGTCGGCGCCAGCACCAGCTGACCGACGATCGCGGCGTCGGTGATGTTCCCGTCCATGTTCGGGTCGATGTCGATGACCTGAGCGGCGTTCGAGAACTTGTTCGACACGTAGGCGTAGTACCCGCCACCCTTCTTGGCACCGAAGTTGATGCCGTGGCAGCCCGCGTTGCAGGGCAGCTCCTTGACCACCTTGTCGGTCTTCGGATCGACGACCGAGACGGTGGCGCTGAAGGTGTTCGCGGCCAGCAGGGCCTTGTCATCCGGGCTCACTGGGAGCTGGATGGTCAGACCACCCCACGGCTTGGTGCCGTTCCGGCCGGTGACCGGGTTGTAGTTGTCCCACAGGTCGATGCTCGCGTTGTGGACCTTCTTGCCTTCCTTGACGCAGGCGTCCTCCGCGAGCGAGACGCACGAGATGCTCCCGCCGAGGAAGTCGGCCATGTAGAACTTCGACTGGTCGGACATCATGCTGGAGGCGATCGGCAGTTCGCCGGTCGGCTCCTTCCGCCAGGTGCCGGTCTCGTTGTCGATCACGGTCGCGTCGTACGGGTTCACGTTCGGCGTGATCGTGGTCTTACCGTCCGAGCTGAGCCAGAAGGCGTGCGGGTGCTGCGGGAAGTCACCCGGCGGACCCACCGGGATGCGGCGGTCGATCTTCTCCGCGCCCGGGGACAGCTCGACGACGTCCGTGCCGCCGTTGATGGCGACCTGAACCTGGTCGGTGTCGGTGCGGGTCATGACGTGGGACGGGTCCGGTCCGACTTCGATCGTGCGCACGTGCTCACCGGTCGCCCGGTCGAACACCGACAGCTCGTCGTCGAACCACTCGGTCTGGTACAGGTACTTGTAGTTCTTGTCCGTCCACATGTTGTGCGGGTTGTTCATGTTGATGCTCGAACCGGAGATCTTGCGGTCGACCGTCCAGTTCTCCACGTTGACCTTCGTGGCGGCACCGACGTAGTCCTTGCCCGCGTACTCCTCCATCTGGGTGTCGATCCAGACCTCACCCACGCCCGGGGTCTGCGGCGGGGTCAGTTTGTCCAGGGTCTTGGGGTACCCGAACTTCTTGTCGTAGTAGGCGTCCAGGATCGGCACCAGCACCGGGTTGCCCTGGGCGTCGTACTGCAGGATCGGCGCGGGCGGGAAGACCGGGTTCCACTGCGACGACTCGGTGGTGCTGTAGGTCTGCCAGTTGTCCGGCACCGTCGCGGTGAAGAAGATGCGCACCAGCTGCTGGATGACGTCCGCGTTGGACGGAACCGTCAGGTCACGCGAGTTGACCTTCAGCTTCTTGCCGAAGTCCAGGCCGATGGTGAGCGGGTCGTCGACCACGGTCGCACCCAGCATGTACGGGTGGATCGTGCAGGTCCACGCGTACAGACCGGGCTCGGTCAGCTGCGTGGAGTCCGAACCGGCGAACGCGCCCATCTGCTCGAAGAAGGGCGCCCCCTCCGGCCAGATCAGCGACGTGATGTCGTGCAGCGACTGGTTCTTCGGGCTGCCGATGGTGAAGTTGGCCGTGATGGCCGGGCCCTTCACCGCGAACGTCGCCAGGTCGTCCAGCGCCTTCTGCAGGTCCAGTCCGACCGGGAGGCTGTCCAGGCTGATGGGCTGGTCGGCAGGCAGGCTCGCGACCTCGGCCTGGAACTGGCTGAGCAGGCCTTCGGCCTTCGCCGCCGACGTCGCCGCCCGCGGTTCGGTGGCCGCGATGTTCCGCACCGCCGACAGCGTGCTGTCCAGGTTCAGCAGGTCGGTCAGGCCGCCGAGCTGCCCGAGGGACGGCATCGCCTTCGCCGGGTCACTGGAGGCCAGGCCGGTCAGCGAGTCGACCAGGTCCAGGTTCAGCAGCCCGCTGGACTGGGCCGTGTCGAGCTGACCAAGCGGCAGGTTCGGCAGGCCGAGCGCGCCTTCCGGCAGGCTCGGGATGATGCTGCCGTCCAGCGCGGACGTGCCGAGGCGCGGCAGCTCGGCCACGGCCAGCGACTTGCCGCCGAACAGCTGCAGGCCCGAGTCGAACCAGTTGCCGTTGCTGTCGTTCAACGTGAAGGTGATCGGCACGGGGCCGACACCCACTGGCAGCGCGGCGGCCGGCACGGCGGCCACCGTCGTCGCGCCCAGCGCGACTGCTGCCAACGGGATCACCGTTTTGAGGCGGCGGGACCGCCTCTTCCCGGCTCCCGGGGGAGCGTTTTCGGGCATGTGCTTCCTTTCTCTCCACAGCCGTCCGAACCCGTTCGGACGGAAAACCGGAATGCGCGGCGTTCAGGTGTTCAGCGGGCCGGTGCGCGCACTGAATACTTCCCCGCGCATTCGCCGCACCCAGGTGCGCACCAATTGCGCGCTCACCAGGGTGAGGGCGAGAGTCGCGAGCAGAACCGGCTGGGACAATTCGTCCCGGGTCACCGGCAATGCTTCCGCGGTGCCCGTCGGCCGCTGCGTGCTCACCACGTCGGTTTTTCCGGCGGCCACGGCCTGCGGTGGTGTGCCGGGAGCGCCGAAGTTGAGCGCGGGACCGAACGGCAGGGGGTCGGCGAACCCGAAGCGCGCGGTGGCGACGGCACCGCTGCTCTCCTGGGCGGCCAGGCGACCACCGGACGGCGTCGCGGCGCTGTTCCCGCTCGGCGCGGAGGACGGCGTCGTGGTGGGCGCCGCCGCGGGTGGCTGCTGCTCGCCCGAGCCCGGCGCTTCCGGCTGGGCAGGCGGCACGAGGATTTCGCAGGTCGAGCCGACCACCGAGCCCACCGTGTCGGTGAGCGGCTGCAGGATCGGCCCGAGGAGCGGGAGCTCGTCGGCGATGTCCACGCCGGGGAGCAGGAGGTCGCCGTCCGGCGCCGGCGCCGTGCAGTCGGCGGCCGCGACCGGTTCCTCGGCACCCGCTTCGGCGGCGCCGACGGTCATGCCGCCGAGGCAGCCCACCGTCAGCACACCGGCCGCGAGATGACGTCGGAATCGCATTCTTGGCCTTCTCTCAGGAATTTCGCCGTCCGTTGTGGAAACCTTGATTCCGGGATCATCGTGGCATGCCCGGCCGATCCTGACCAGAAGCCCGAAAACGCCCGCGAGCGACCTTTTCGCGAATGTTTCCGGATCCACGACGCGGCGCTGAACAGCCGCTTTCCCACGCCGCGCGGAACACTTTTGCCCTGGCCGTCACCCGGTCGAGCGGCCGAATCCGCGGAAATCACCTCGGAGATTTTTCGCGCACCGGACATGTTCACCGTTCCGAAACAAGCGATCGCGGGCATGCCGGAGCCCCCGCGGCGCGAAGTGCACCACGGGGGCTCGGGTTCGAGTGGTTCAGCCGATGGTCAGCCCGGCGATCACGTTCCGGTCCGCCGAGCACCACCCTTCCAGCAGTTCCCCTTGTGCCGCAGGCCATTCCCTGACGACCGCGGTGACTTCACGCGCGAGCTGCATGCGCAGCCGGTTGCGGAAGTCGACGAGCTGCGTCACGTCGAACGGCAGCCGCCCGGCGCGGAAGAACACCAGCCCGCGGTTCGTCACCGCCACCAACGCGTGCAGTCCGCGCGGCGCGGTCCAGCGCACCGTCAGGCCCTCGCCCACGTGCTCCCGCGGCCCGGTCAGCCCCCAGCGGGCCAGGTAGCGATCCGCCGTCGCCGGGCTGATCCGGATGCCGAACTCGCGCTCGACCAGCTCGGTCACCGCCCGGCGCGTCCACAGCAGGTGCGGCAGGCCGGCCGCGTCGGGCAGCCCGGCGGCGACGACCGCGACGATCCGGTCCTGCTGCTCACCGGACAAGGCAAGGCACTCGCCCACCCGGCGGCCCCGGCGCTGCGGCGGGAACGCCTGCTCGCCGGACGCCTGGTAAGCCCGGACCCAGACGCCCACGGTCTTGCGGCTGACCCCGAGCATCGTCGCGACCCGGCCCTGCGACAGGCCCGCCGACACGGCCGCGACCGCGCGGCGGCGCAGCCGTTCCAGTTCCGGTGGGGACAACCTCCGCGCGTCCGTGGTCATCAGCGCGCCCCCACCGGGATCCGCACGACAGCCTGGTCCACTTCGGACGTTCGCACGGTGACCGCCAGCTCCCACATCCCGGGCATGGTGAGCGGCACGTTCACCGCGATGGCGTGGTCGCCGCCGATGAACTGCAACGCGACCGGCAGCGGGCCGACCGATTTCGACGGCAGGCTCAGCGACGCGGTCAGCTCGGCCACCTGCTTCGGCCGCCGCTGCGCGTCCAGCACCGCGAGGTGGACTTCGTTGCGCCCCACCGTTCCCGGGGTCACCAGCGCCGCCAGCTGCCCGGCCCCGGCCGGTCCGCCGCCCGCGTCGAACGGCAGGACGACGTTCACCGGACCGGTCCGCGCCGGGACCTCCGCCGCCGCCCGCTCCCGGGCCAGCTCGGCGGTGGCCGGTTCGGCGCTCACCAGGAACGCCGTCACCCCGAGCACCACGGCGGCCAGCACGGCCTCGGTCGCGACCATCCGCCGGAACCGGCTGACCTCGCGCTCCGCCGGGCCGCGGTAGGCCTTGCGCTTCTTGGACACCACCGGCGCGTGGGTGTAGTGCCTGCGGACCCACTGCCGGGCCAGCGCACCCAGCAGCACGAGCACCACCACGAGCCCGAGCTTCGCCAGCAGCACCGCGCCGTAGCTGGTGGCGAACAGCGCCGCGAGGCTGCCGACCTCGCGCCACGCCTGGTAGGCGCCGGTCACCACCAGCACGGCGACGCAGACCAGCGCGGTTCGGGAGAACCGCGGGATCGCGATCCGCATGCCGAACACGTCACCCGAGCGCAGCAGCACACCGAGCAGGACGGGCAGGCCGCCGAGCCACACCGCCATCGCCACCAGGTGGATCACGTCGACCGGCAGCGACAACGCGACCTGCGCGCCGGTGACGCTGTGGTTGGTCAGGCTCCAGGTGATCGCGAGGGCGCCCCCGGCCGTCAGCACCAGCGCCGCCCGCCGCCGGTGGTCGCGGGCCTGGTACTCGGCGAACGACGTGCGCCGGAACACGTGGACGAGCACGGCGGCGATCAGTCCCAGCAACGCGACGCGCACGACCAGCAGCAGCCCCATCCGGCTGCCCACTGTCGCGCCGAGAACCTGCGGATCGAGCAGATCGGCGGCCGTCCCAGCGGCCGAGTACGGCCCGTAGGAGACGAACGCCAGCACCGTCGCGCCCAGCAACGTGCCCCACCCGGTCCACAACATCCGCCGCACCGCGGGCATCGCCTCACCGCCCGGCCAGCACGCGGCGACGAAGAACGCGGTGCCCAGCAGCAGGGCCACCCCCGCGTAGCCGAGCCACCGCGCCACCGCGTACAGCGCCGACACCACGCCGTCCGCGGTCTGCTCGCCCGCGTGCGCCGCCACGCCGCCGGTGACCGAGCCGACGCTGAAGGCGAAAGCGCCCGGCACCGGGTGGGCGTCAGCGGACACCACGCGGTAGCTGACCGTGTAGGTGCCCTCGGCGAGACCGGGCGGCAGCGTCACGGCGACGACGTCCGGTTGCCCCGGTGGGTGCGCCGGGGCGGACACCCCGCCCACGGCGGCGCCACCCGGCCCGAGCACCGTCACCTCGGCCAGCTCGACCGGCTCGTTGAACCGCAGCGTGACCTCCCGCGGCGCGGTCTCCAGCACCTCGAAGCCGCCCGGCGTCGTGCCGATCAGCACCGCGTGCGCGGACGCCTGGCCCGCCCCGCCGAGCGCGGCGGCCACGAGTGCGCCGAGTACGACGACCAGGCGCGCCGCCCAGCGGGGCGTGCTCCCGTCCCTGTTCATGGCGCGGCCCTACACCCGGATCGTTTCGCGCTCGTCGGCGGCGGGGGCCGGCGTCCTGCGGCGGATGGCGGCCCAGCCGAGCGCGACCAGTCCGGCGGCCAGGCCCGCCCCGCCGAGCACGCGCGCGGTGGTGTCCGAAGTGGACGCCGGCGCGGGCGGTGGCGCGACGGACAGCGTCGGCGCCGGGTGCTCCGGCTCGGCCTGCCCCTCCTGCGGCACGTCGATCCACCGCACGACCTGCCCGTCGGAGTAGGTCTGCAGGGTCTTCATGACCAGCGTTCCCGCGGGCGGGGAGGCGATGCTGACCGGGAAGTCCTGGTAGGTGCCGACGGGGATCCGCCCGCCCTCCCAGACGATCGCGGTGACCGCTTCGCTGATGGTGCCGTGCTCGGTGGCGACCGGTTGCGGGAGTCCGGTCGTGGTGACGGACACGCTCCAGCCCGGCACGGTCTGCGGGGTGACCGAGGCCAGCGGCTTGTCCTCGGGGAAGCGGACTTCGAGGCGGACGGTGGTGGCGTCGTCGCGTTCGTTGGGCACGCGGAAGGCGACGGTGGCGCGCTCGCCGGGTTCGGCGGTGTCCGGTGAGACCGAGACGTGCGCCCACGCGGCCGGTGGCAGCAACGACATCGCCGCGATTCCGGCAAGGGTGGCCATGACAGTGCGACGCAAATGCGGTGCGCGCAATGCGGATCCTTTCGGTTGTCACCGCGACGGCGGAAGTCGCGGCGTTGCCCAATACTGCCGGTGCTCGTGTCGCGGAGGTGGCACCACTGTTAACGGCTTGTCACAAACCGTTCCCGGGAAGCGTCCGATGCTACCGCGAAGGCAAATTCCGGCCACGTCGGCCGTTGCGTTTCCGCAGGTCAGGACTAGCGTCGACGGTAACCTCTTTTTCCGCGAGCGATTGCCGGGAGTCGGCTGAGGCAATATCATCCCAACTCGCCGGGCACTCCTCCCTCGACGAAATCTTCCGCACAGCAGGCCCCGCGCGAACCGGGCTCGGAACTAACATTTCCGAAATACCCGGCTGTTAGCGTTCTGCGGGCAACACGCCGCCGGCGAGGAGAGGTGGGAGCAGCGTCATGCCCAAGATCACTTATGTTCAGCAGGACGGCTCGGCCGAGTCGTTCGACGTGCCGGCAGGCATGTCCGTCATGGAGGCCGCGATCGAAGCCGGGGTCGGCGGGATCGTCGCCGAGTGCGGCGGGAACGCGATCTGCGCGACCTGCCACGTGTACGTCGACCCCGGCCAGGTCGAGAAACTGCCGCTGCCGCAGGCGGACGAGGACGCGATGCTGGACAACACCGCGTGCCCCCGCGCCGAGAACAGTAGGCTGTCCTGCCAGATCGAGATCACCGAGGAACTCGACAGCCTGACCGTGACCGTGCCGGAGGAACAGTGACCGACGTCGTGATCGTGGGCGCGGGGCAGGCGGGTTTCCAGGTCGCCGCCTCGCTCCGCGAGCAGGGGCACCAGGGCCGGGTGGTGCTCGTCGGGGACGAGCCGGGCGTGCCGTACCAGCGGCCGCCGTTGTCCAAGGCGTACCTCTCGGGCGCCCTGCCCGGCGAGCGGCTCGCGCTGCGGCCGCAGGCGTTCTACGACAAGCACGGCATCGAGCTGGTGTGCGGCCGAGCGGTCGGGGTCGACCGAGACCGCCGCCTCGTCGCGCTCGCCGACGAGCGTGAACTGGAGTACGGGCACCTCGTGCTCGCCACCGGGACCCGGAACCGCGAACTGCCGGTGCCGGGCGCGAAACTCGACGGCGTGCTGGGCCTGCGCACCCGCGAGGACGCCGACGCGCTGCGCGAGCGGATCGGCGGGGCGCGGAACGTGGTGGTGATCGGGGGCGGGTTCATCGGGCTGGAGTTCGCCGCGGCGGCGGCCAAGCTCGGGTTGTCCGTCACCGTGCTGGAGGCGTCGGACCGGCTGATGCGCCGGGCCGTGTCGCCCGTGGTGTCGGCGCACTACCGGGAGCTGCACGAGCGGCAGGGCACGCGGGTGCTGTCGGACGCGTCGGTGGTTGCCCTGCACGGCGGCCACGAGGTGACCGGGGTCGAGCTGGCGGACGGCTCGGTGCTGGCCGCCGAACTGGTGGTGGTGGGCATCGGCGTGGTGCCCAACGCAGAGCTGGCGGCCGACGCCGGACTGTCCGTGGACAACGGCATCGTGGTCGACGAACACCTGTCCACATCGGACCCGCGGATCTCCGCGGTCGGCGACTGCGCGGTCTACCCGAGCCGGCACGCCGGCGCCCCGCTGCGGCTGGAGTCGGTGCAGAACGCCGTGGACCACGCCCGCTGCCTGGCGGCGCGGCTGACCGGCGCCGCGGAGCCGTACGCGTCGGTGCCGTGGTTCTGGAGCAACCAGTTCGACGCGCGGCTGCAGATAGCGGGGATCAGCGCGGGCCACGACGAGGCGGTCGTGCACGGCGACCCGTCCGCGGGTTCGTTCTCGGTGTTCTGCTTCCGCGCGGGGCAGCTCGTGTGCGTCGAGTCGGTGAACCGGACACCCGACCACATGGCGGCGCGCAAACTGTTCACCGCGGGCGGTTCGCTGGACCGCGAACTGCTGACGCCGGGCTTCGACTTCCGGCAGCACGTGGCCGCCCTGACCTGAGGCCCGTCACCCGAACGGCCCCGCGCCCCGGTCGCCGGCGTATACGCTGTCGGCGTGGTGAACCGGGTTGTCGTCATCGGTGGCGGAATCATCGGGCTCGCGACCGCGTGGGAGCTGACCCGGCGCGGGTCGGCGGTGACCGTGCTCGAGAAGGAAGACCGGTGGGCCGCGCACCAGACCGGCCACAACTCCAACGTCGTGCACGCCGGGCTGTACTACAAGCCGGGATCGGCGAAGGCGCGGATGTCCGTCGCGGGCAACCGGTCCATTGTGGACTTCGCCAGGGAGCACGGGGTGCCCGTCGAGGTGTGCGGCAAGCTCGTCGTCGCGACCAGCGAGGCCGAACTGCCCGCGCTGGGCGTGCTGGCGCAGCGGGCCGAGGCGAACGGCGTGCCGGCGAAGCTGATCAGCGCCGCGGAGGCCCGCGAGTACGAGCCCGAGGTGTCGTGCGTGCGGGCGCTGCGGGTCGAGTCCACGGGCATCATCGACTTCCCCCGCGTCTGCACCGCGCTGGTCCGGCTGCTCACCGACCACGGCGCCGACCTGCGGCTGAGCACCGCGGCGCGCGGCATCCGGCCCGGCCGGGCCGGCGGCGTGGAGATCGCCACCGGCGACGAGGTGCTGCGCGCCGACGCGCTGGTCAACTGCGCCGGCCTGCAGTCCGACCGGATCGCCGAGCTCGCCGGGCTGCGGCCGAGCGCGCGGATCGTCCCGTTCCGCGGCGAGTACTACGAACTCCGGCCGGAGCGGCGGCACCTGGTGCGCGGCCTCATCTACCCGGTGCCCGACCCGGCGCTGCCGTTCCTCGGCGTGCACCTGACCCGCATGCTCGACGGCAGCGTCCACGCCGGGCCGAACGCGGTGCTGGCGCTGCGGCGGGAAGGCTACCGCTGGCGGGACGTGTCGCCCGCGGACCTCGCCGACGTCGCCCGCTTCCCCGGCTCGTGGCGGCTCGCGCGGAAGTGGGCCTACCCGACCGGGCTGGAGGAGGTGCGGCGGTCGCTGTCGAAGCGCCGGTTCGCGGCCAGCCTGGCGCGGCTGGTGCCCGCGGTCGGCCCGGACGACATCGTGCGCCACGGCTCCGGCGTGCGGGCGCAGGCGCTGCGCCCGGACGGTTCGCTGGTGGACGACTTCCTCATCGAGACCGCGCCGCACCAGGTGCACGTGCTGAACGCCCCCTCCCCCGCGGCGACGAGCGCGCTGGAGATCGCCAAGCACGTGGCCGACCAGGTCGGCTGACGCCGGCCTGCCAGGATGATCAGGTGACCGACAGACCCGTCGCCGCGGCCGTGCCGCGGCGGACCAGGAGCATCCCGGTGTGGGTGTTCGTCCTCTCGCTCGTGCTCGCCGTCGGCGCCGGCCTCGGGGGCGGCGCGCTCCTGTGGGCGGGCGAATCGCCCGCGGACCGGCAGGCCGCGGAGGCACGGGACCAGTGCGAACACCAGATCACCGTCTACTTCAACGGCACCGACCCGGACCCGGTGATGTCCGCCGCCGCGGACCGGCTGCGCGGCGACGCCCGGTTCGCCAGCGTCCGCACCCAGACCCGGCTGGAGGCCTGGGCGGAGTTCAAGCGGATCTTCGCCGACGAGCCGGACCTGCTGAGCAAGTCCCGGCCGGAGGCACTGCCCGCGGCCGTGGTCCTGATGACCCGGCCGGACACCACGCCCGAGCAGGTGGCCCCGGACCTGGAGCAGCTGTTCCCCGGCGCGGAGGTCCGGACGCTGGGCCCCTGCTCGCCCTAGCGCTGCGGCAAGTGCGCGGCCACGATCGGCGCCGCGCGTTCGGCCACCACGCACGACTTGCTCGGGTCCAGCAGGTTCTGCCCGCTGAGCACCACGAACTCCATCTCGCCGAGCTTGACGGCCAGGTTGCACAGCCAGTCGCCCATGATGGAGCTGTAGTGCTGCCACGTGATGCCGCCGATCTCCTTTTCCCCGAGCGGCTGCGCGGCGAAGTACTCCTCCATCGTCTGGTCGGTGCCGTAGTAGGCCTGCAGCGAGTCGTCGAGGCTGGCGTTCGGGTCGAGTGAACGCCACTCGCAGCCCGGCGGCACCCGGTAGGAGGGCTGGGCCGCCTTCGGCGTGCCAGGGCCGAGCCCCAGCTCGGCGGCCTCGTCGGTGGTGAGCAGCGTGCACGGGTCGGTCGAGTCGGCCGGCGCGACCGTGATCCGCCCGGGCGCCGGCTGCGGTGTCCCGCTGACCGTGGTCGTGCACGCGCTGACCAGGCCGGCCGCTGCCACCACCGCGGCGATCCGCCACCTCACTGAATGCCTCCCCGGACCAGGTTTAACCGCTCGGTAACTCGCGGCGTGATCGGTTGTCCCACGCCGAACCTAGCCTGGCGGGCGCTGCCGGGAGAGGGAGACGCCGCCATGACAGCTGATCCGTTCGAGATCACCCTGCCGGTCCAGACCGGGATCGGTGTGGTCGCGCCGTTCGACTTCGCCCTCGACCGGGAGCTGTGGCGCTGGGTGCCCGACCACGCGTGCCTGCACACCACGCGCCTGCCCTACCTGCCCGAGCCGGTCACCGTGCAGCTCGCCGAGGCGCTGGCAGACCCGCACGGCGTCCGCCGCGCCACCCGCGACCTGCTCGTCCCCGAACCCGAGGTGGTCGCCTACTCGTGTACGTCCGGCAGCTTCATCGGCGGCGCCGCGGGTGAGGCCGCGCTGGTCGCGGCGATGCTCGACGCCGGGGCGCCACGCGCGGTCACCACCTCCGGGGCGATGGTCGGCGCGCTGGAGTCGCTGGGCGTGCGCCGGGTGGCGGTCGTGACGCCGTACGTGGACGCGGTCACCGACCGGCTGGTGTCGTTCCTCGCCGAGTACGGCATCACCACCACCGCGAGCGTCGGGCTCGGCATGCTCGGCGAAATCTGGAAGATGACCTACGCGCACGTGCTGGCCGCGGTCGCCGAGCTGGACACCACCGGCGCCGACGCGTTGTTCGTGAGCTGCACGAACGTCCCCACCTACGACGTGATCGAGCCCCTGCGGCGGCGGCTGGGCATCCCGGTGCTCACGGCCAACCAGGTGACCATGTGGTCGGCCCTGCGCGCCGCCGGCGTGCCACTCGACTGGGACCTGGGCGCTCCGTCGCGGCGGGAGATCGGGCTGCCGACCGGGTAGCGCGAAACCCGCTGGTCGGGCTCGTTACGCTGGAGCGCATCCGTACCGGCTCGCACCAGGAGTACTGATGCACGACCCCCGCCAGCTGCTCGACCCCGAGGTGGACGCGGCCGCCAAGCTGCGCCGTCGCGGGTACGTGCTCGACACCGACCACCTGAGCAAGCTGGTGAGCAGGCGGTCCTCCGTCATCAGCGAGGGCGACCAGGCGCGGGCCGAGTCGAAGAAGGCCGCGGCCGAGGTCGGCGCCGCCGCCAAGCGCGGTGAGGACGTCACCGAGCTGCGCGAGCGGGCCCGCGAGCTGAAGAACCGGATCACCCGGCTCGAGGAGGAGCAGCGGGAGGTCGAGGCGGAGCTGCACGAGTTCCTGCTCGGCATCCCGAACATCCCGCTCGACGAGATCCCGGACGGCGCCACCGAGGAGTTCGCCGAGGAGGTGCGCCGCGTCGGCACGCCGCCGGAGTTCGACTTCGAGCCGCTCGACCACGTCGACCTGGGCGAGCGCGCCGGGATCCTCGACCTCAGCCGCGCGACGAAGCTGTCCGGCCCGCGGTTCGCGGTGTTCAAGGGCGCCGGGTCGCGCCTGCAGCGCGCGCTGGCCCAGTTCTTCCTCGACGTGCACACCGGCGAGCACGGCTACACCGAGTTCAGCCTGCCCGCGCTGGTCACCAGGCAGACCATGACCGGCACCGGCCAGCTGCCGAAGTTCGAGGAGGACCTGTTCCGCACCGGGGTGGCGGACCGGGAGCTGTTCCTCATCCCGACCGCCGAGGTGCCGCTGGTCAACCTGCACGCGGGCGAGATCCTGCAGCTGGAGGACCTGCCGCTGCGCTACACCGCGCACACGCCCTGCTTCCGCTCGGAGGCCGGCTCGTACGGCAAGGACACCCGCGGCCTGATCCGGCAGCACGAGTTCTCCAAGGTCGAGCTGGTGCAGTTCGTCGAGGAGGAGCGCTCGCGCGAGGCGCTGGACGAGATCCTGTCGCACGCCGAGGCGCCGCTGCGCAAGCTCGGGCTGCCGTACCGGGTCATCAAGCTCGCGGCCGGGGACACCGGGTTCTCCGCGCAGATCACCTTCGACGTCGAGGTGTGGCTGCCCAGCCAGGGCACCTACCGGGAGATCTCGAGCGCGTCGGACACCGGCACGTTCCAGGCGCGGCGGGCGAACATCCGCGGCAAGGGCAAGGACGGCAAGCGGGCGCAGATCGCCACGCTGAACGCGTCCGGCCTGCCGATCGGGCGGACGCTGGTGGCGGTGCTGGAGAACAACCAGCAGGCCGACGGCTCGATCCGGATCCCCGAGGCGCTGGTGCCCTACACCGGTTTCGCGGTCATCAACCCCGACGGCAGCACGGCCTAGAGCAGCCTCGCCGTCTCGTCCCAGGGGCGGCGCTGGATCTCCGCGCCGCGGCCCGATTTGGGGCAATCGAGCGGCTGGGCGTCCCGGACGGAGTAGTAGCCGCCGGAGGCGAGGGTGTCGTCGGTCCGCAAGCCGCGCAGGGTCTTTTCGAGCAGCCCGGCGAACGGCAGTTCCCGGCCGAGGGCGGTGGTGTCGAAGCCGGGGTCGCAGCACACGGCGGAGCCGCCGGTGCCCGCGAGGCGGCGGGCCAGTTCCTGGCTGAACACGATCGCCACAAGCTTCGTCCGGCCGTAGTGGACGGACGACTCGCGGCGGGTGTATTCGCCGACCGGCTGCCCGGCCGCGTGGCGGAGCTCGTCCACCTTCGCGCTGAGGTACCTCACTACTTTCCGAGAGGTGCACATGCCGGAAGCCGGGAAGATCGGGCTGCGCTACCTGACCGTCTCCAGCCAGGTGCGGCGGGCGGTGGACGAGCACCTGGCGCGGGGCGGGCCGTCACTGAAATCCTGTCCCGCGTCTTCGGTCGGCTCGAACCGCGTCAGCTGTCCACCCTGGACGCTTTGCTCGACGCGATCGAAGCAGCGGCAACCGATGCGCGGGTGACGCTCACGTGAGTGATCCCTGATGGTGTCAGTTTCGCACCCCCACCGATCCGTCTACACCCATGGCGGAACGGAAACGGGGAAGGAGTGAGCAATGACTGGCACCATGCGTCCCGAGGAGCTCATGGAGAACGCGGTGGTGGACACCCACGGCCGCAAGATCGGGAAGGTCGGCACGGTCTACGTCGCCGACGACACGCAGCAGCCGGAGTGGGTCACAGTCCGCACCGGGATGTTCGGGCACAAGGAAAGCTTCGTGCCGCTCAAGGGCGCCACGATGGACCGCGATGGCCTGCACGTGCAGGTGACCAAGGAGAAGGTGTCCGAGGCGCCGCAGACCGACGGCGACCGGCACCTGTCCGAACAGGAATCCGCCGAGCTGTACCGGTTCTACGACATGCCGGCGCCGCGGGCCAGCCAGGAGAACCGGGGCGGCGGCCGCACCACGCCGCAGCCCAGCAAGCGGGGCGCCGCGGGCGAGTCGATGACCCGCTCGGAGGAACGGCTGAACGTCGGCACCGAGCGCGTCGAGACCGGCCGGGTGAAGCTGCGCAAGTACACCGTCACCGAGGAGCAGCAGGTCAAGGTGCCGGTGACGCACGAGGAGGTGCGGCTGGAGCGCGAGCCGATCACCGACGGCGACCGCACCGGCGCCCGGATCTCCGACGAGGAGCAGGAAATCACCCTGCACGAGGAGCGCCCGAAGGTCGAGAAGGAGACCGTGCCGGTCGAAAAGGTGCGGCTGGCCAAGGAAACCGTGCGCGACGAGCAGACCGTGTCCGGCCAGGTGCGCAAGGAGCGCGTCGAGATGGAGGACGACACCAAGCAGCGCCGCAACCGCTGACGCGGGGACGCCACGGTGGTGCCGCCACCGTGGCGTCCGCGGCTGTCAGCCGGTGACGAACCGGGCGATGATCCGGCCCAGCTCCTCGCCTTGGTCCTCCTGCAGGAAGTGGCCCGCGTTCGCCAGCGTCCGGTGGTCCTGGCCTGCCGCGCCCTTCATGGCGCGCTGCAGGACGGGGGCCGCCGGGCCGGTGATCGGGTCGCTGTCGCCGAAGGCGCAGAGGAACGGGGTGTCCAGTTCGGACAGCACCGACCAGGCGCGGCGGTTCGCCTCGCTCGCCGGGTCGTCCGGAGTGGTCGGCACCAGCCCGGGCATGGCGCGTGGACCGGCCTTGTACATCTCGTTGGGGAACGGCGCGTCGTAGGCGGCGCGCTCTTCGTCGGTGAGCTTGGTGCGGCAGCCGGACTGCACGAACCGTCCGATGTCGAGCACCGGCGCCTTCTGCACGGCGTTGCGGAAGGCGAGCCACTCAGGCGGCATGGACTGGTCGCCGGTCGGCAGCACGGTGTTGGCCGCCACCACGCGGGCGAACCGGTCCGGGTTCTCGGCGACGACGCGCAGCCCGATCAGGCCACCCCAGTCCTGCCCGACCAGCGTCACGTCACGCAGGTCGAGCGCGTCGAACGCGAACGAGCGGATCCACTCGACGTGCCGCGCGTAGGTGTGGTCGGCGACGTCGACGGGCTTGTCGGAGCGGCCGAAGCCGATCAGGTCGGGCGCGATCGCTCTGATCCCGGCGTCGGCCAGCACCGGCAGCACCTTGCGGTAGAGGAAGGACCAACTGGGCTCGCCGTGCAGGAGCAGCACGACGGGACCGTCGAACGGGCCTGCCTCCACGTAGGAGATCCGGACGATGCCGTCGTGCTCGCTCTCCAGGTCGCAGTAGAGCGGCGGGTAGTCGAAGTCGGGGAGGTCGGTGAACCGGTCTTCGGGAGTCCTCAGCAGGCGCACACACCCACCCTAGGGGCTACCGGTCAGCTGATCGAGACCGCGACGACGAGACCCAGCGCCAGGTGCGCGGCCGCGACCACGATGCTGGCCGGCGCGAACACCTCGCTCTGCATGGTCCCCTTGACGTCGATGCGGGTCGACCACTCCAGCAGCCGCACCGCCAGGACCTGCACGATGATCCCGAGCAGGCCGTAGACCAGCGAGGTGATCAGGCCTTCGGTGAGGTCGCTGGCCGAGTTGAAGATCGCGACGACCACGATGAACGCCATCGACAGCATCCCGGACGCCGTGACGATCACCGCGTTCGGCAGGCCGCGGCGCACCAGGTCGGACAGCTTGCCGGGGGTGGTCCAGTCGATCGCGTAGAACCCGACCAGCATCAGCAGCAGCCCGATGACGCCGTACAGCAGGATCGCACCGATCCCGCGCACGAGGTCGGAACCGAACGTCTCGGCCAGCGCGAGGGTGTGGGTCACGGATTCTCCCAGTTTGGTGGTGTGAGTGATCGCGGGTGGTTTATCACGATTGCGGGATCCGGTGTGGGACGAACGCGGCGCCGTCGTCGGTGACCAGGCCTGCGGTCTCCCGGATGCCGAGGCCCGCGGACGTGTCGCCGACGATCCACGCGCCCAGCGCCGGGCGGAACCCGTCGAACTCGGGCAGCGGGTCGAACGCCTGGTAGACGTACCCCTCGGCGCCGTAGACGCCGCCGGTCTCGGTCTCGTAGCCGGGCGCCACGATCTGCACGTTCGCGCCCTCGCGGCCCAGTTTCGGCTTGCGCACGTACTCGGTGAGGATGCCCGGCTGGTCGACGAACGCGGGCAGCAGGTTCGGGTGGCCCGGGTAGTTCTCCCACAGGATCGCCAGCAGCGTCTTGTTGGAGAGCAGCATCTTCCACAGCGGCTCGATCCACAGGGTGCGCGGCAGTGATTCGGCGGCGAAGCGGCCGAACTCCTCCTCGACCACCCACTCCCACGGGTACAGCTTGACCACGGTGTTCATCGGCGCCTCTTCGAGGTCGACGAACCGCTTCAGCACCGGGTCCCAGCCGATCTCCTCGATCGCCAGGCCCACGGTGTCCAGGCCGGCCTCGGCCGCGGTCTCCTGCAGGTAGGAAGTGGTGATGTGGTCCTCGCCCGTCGGGTCGGCGCTGGACCAGGTGAAGTACAGCTCGTTGGTGGGCAGCTGGCCGCGGATCTCCTGCCAGCGCTCGACGAGCCGCTCGTGCACCGAGTTCCACTGGTCGTCGTCCGGGAAGACGTCGGTCTTCCAGTGCCACTGCAGCACCGACGCCTCCAGCAGCGACGTCGGCGTGTCGGCGTTGTACTCCAGCAGCTTCGCCGGGCCGTTGCCGTCGTAGCGCAGGTCGAAGCGGCCGTAGACGTGCGGGTCGCGGCGCTTCCACGACTCCGCGATGTGCGGCCACACCCACTCCGGGATGCCGAACTCGCGGTAGCGCTCGGTCAGCACGACGTTGTCGACGGCCTCCAGGCACATCGAATGCAGCAGCTCGACGTCGGCTTCGAGGCTGAGCACCTCGTCCATCTCCAGGACGTAGTGCACCGACTCGTCCCAGTACGGCCGCTCCTGGCCGGAGCCGTAGCGGGCGGGCGTGCCGAACACGAGGCCCTGCTCTTCGACGATGCGCTGCCAGTCCCGCCGCGGCTGGGCGGTCCCCCTCCGCACCCTAGGATCCCCCGCTCTTCCCGTCGCCGCCGCTGGACTTGCCGCTGATGCCGAAGCCGCCGCGCTGCACCGTCTTGCCGGACTGGGTCTTGACCGTGGTGTTGCCGGACGGCGCGGTGTAGGTGCCGCCGCGCACCGGCTGACCGACCGTGCCGGTGCCGCCGTAGTTGTAGCGGTACTGCTCGTAGCGGCCGCCGCCGATCGGGATGAACCAGAAGCCGGTGGCCGAGTTGTAGTACCCGCCGTGGCTGGTGGCGTAGTTGTCGTCGCAGAACTCGTCGGGCCGCACCGTGCCGGTACTGTCCGTGCAGACCGCGCTGACCTCGTCACCGGTGGCCGCGATGTACCAGCTCGCCACGACGGCGACCAGGCCGACGGTCACGCCGCTGCCGATCAGCACCTTCCGCCGGGTGGCGGCTTTCTGCTCCGCCTGGGCGCGTGCTTGCTCCTCGGCGGCCTCCTGGCGGGCCTGGTCCTCCAGCGCCTGCCGCCGAGCGCGCTGCTCGGCCAGCGTGGGCTCCCGTCGTTTGGCCGTCGACGGGTCCTGGAACCGCATCGAGCCACGCGGGGGCTGTTCTTCCGGGGGCTGCTGGCCGCCCGGCGCACCGTCGTCTGTCATCGCGCTCACCCTAACCACCCGAGGGGTGTCCCGTCCCGCTGACGCAGGCATTATGGGACGCGATGCTCGGAGATGGAGTGGAGAAGACCACGCTGCGTACCCGCCTGGTGATGGCGGGTGTGTTTTTGGGCGCCATCCTGGCGTTGTCGCTGAGCGTCGCGTTCTCGTGGGGAGGCGCCGTCAGCGGCGGCGGCGAGGTCGAGGAGTCCCCCGAGGCGAAGGCCGCGTTCACCGCGCCGCCCGGCAGTTGCGTCACGTGGACCATGCCGGACGTGTCGGACATCCACATCGTGCCGTGCGCCCAGCCGCACCTGTACGAGGTCACCGGCGTGGTCAACATCGGCGACAAGTACCCGCCGAACGCGCCCGCGCCGACGGTCGACCAGTGGCGGGACATCGCGCTGGAACGCTGCACGGCCGGTGTGGAGACGTACCTGAACGAGCAGCTCGACCCGTTCGGCCGGTTCACGGTGAGCGCGCTGCGCCCCGGAAACGACGAGTGGGCCGACGGCGATCGCGAGATGCGGTGCGTGCTGCAGTGGGCCGCGCCCGGCGGCAAGCTGGAGCCGATCATCGGCAACGCGGCGGGCCAGTCGCAGTCGGCGGTGTGGGAGCCGGGCACGTGCCTGGCGCTGGTCGACAAGACGGTCGGCAACCCGATCGACTGCGCGCAGCCGCACTCCTACGAGATCGTCGCCACGCTGGACCTGAAGACGAAGTTCCCGGACGGCTACCCGTCGCAGAACGACCAGAAGATCTGGCTGGACACCGAGTGCAACCGGGCGGTCCAGGACTACGCGGGCGAGGTCGACCTGGCGGCGCAGAAGCTGATCCTGACGTGGGACATCCGGGAGCAGGAGAGCTGGGACGCCGGTTCGACGCTGGTGAACTGCAAGGTCGGCGCGAAGCTGGCGGACAACAGCGGCCTCGCGCCGGTGACGGGCAGCATCCGCAAGGCCGGGACGCCGGCTCCGCCCACGAGCCCGGGCGGGTAGTGCCAGTGCCGGTGGAGATGTCGAAAGCCCGGTTCGAGGAACTGGTGGCCGACGCGCTGGACGAGGTGCCGGAGGAGCTGGCCGGCGCGATGGACAACGTGGTCGTGCTGGTGGAGGACCACAACGAGGAGGCGCCGGACATCCTCGGCCTCTACCACGGCGTCGCGCTGACCGAACGAACGAGCGACTACGGCGGCGTGCTGCCCGACCGGATCTCGATCTACCGCACCCCGATCCTCGCCATGTGCGATTCGGAGGAGCAGGTGGTGGAGGAGGTGCTGATCACGGTGGTGCACGAAATCGCACACCACTTCGGCATCGACGACAGCCGCCTGCACGAACTCGGCTGGGGCTGACGCCCTGCACTAGAGGCGACCACCAAGGGTGGGCCCCGCTCGCGTTCTCCCCGTCGCCTGGCTGCCACCCGAGCGCCGAAAACAGGCCCTGTCCAGGGCGCGCAGCGTTCACTTCACCCTGGACAGGGCCTGTTTTCGGTGCTTCCGTGCGGGCCCGGCGACGGGGAGGACGCGAGCCCAGGCCCACCCGAACCCAACGCAACGGGCAGCCACCAACCCAACCACCCCGGCGACCCGGCCCCTCCTCCCCAGAGCTTGCCCGCCGGCGAGGCATTTTTTCCAACCACGAACACCCCGATTCGGGTTCATCAACTCGCCTTTCCGACGCTCGTCATGGCAGCATCGGAAGCACTGGGGAATCGGGACGCCACCGAGGGTGATCATGAAGGACGTATGCCGGACCGGCGGCTGAGCTGGCTGCTGGCGGCCAATGCGGTGGGCAACCTCGCCGACGGGATCGGCAAGGTCGCCTTTCCGCTGCTGGCCGCGACCCTGACGCGTGACCCGGTGCAGATCGGCGCGCTGTCCGCGACCCAGTTCCTGCCGTGGCTGCTGCTCGGCGTGTTCGCCGGGACCCTGGCGGACCGGGTGGACCGCAAGCGGGCCGTCCTGCTGGCGAACGCGACGCGGGCGGTGGTCGTCGGGCTGACCGCGCTGCTCGTGTACACCGGCACGTTGTCGATCTGGCTCGTCTACGTCGCCGCGCTGCTGCTGGGTGCGGCCGAGACGGTGGCGGAGAGCGCGGGCAACGCGATGATCCCGGCGCTGGCCAGGCCGGATCAGCTGGAGAACGCGAACAGCAAGTTCCAGGGCGCCGAGATCCTCGGCCAGACCTTCCTCGGCGGGCCGATCGGCAGTCTCACGTTCGCGGTGTTCGCCGCGTTCCCGTTCCTGCTGAACTCGGCCGGGTTCGCGATCGCGGCCGCGTTGCTCGTCGGGCTGGCGGGCAGTTTCCGGCCGAAGACCCGGGCCGAGCCGACCCGGTTGCGCACCGACCTGGTCGACGGGCTGAAGTGGCTGGTCCACCATCCGCTGCTGTGCCGTCTGGTGGTCATCGCCGGGCTGATCAGCTTCGCCAGCGAGATGGCACAGGCCCAGCTGGTGCTGTACGCGCTGGAGGACCTCGGGCTGAGCGAGGCCGCGTTCGGGCTGTTCACGTTCGTCGGCGGCATCGGCGGGCTGGCCGGCGCCGCGGTCGCGCCGCGGCTGGTGCGGCGCGCGGGGCGGCGGCCGGTGCTGGTGGCCGGGATCTTCGCCGGTGGCGTCGGGTTCGGCGCGATGGGCCTGGTCCACCAGCCGATCGCGTCCGCCGCGCTGTTCGGCCTGTTCGCGGCGGCCGTCGTGGCGGTGAACGTGGTGCTGGCGACCGCCCGCCACACCCTGGTGCCGAGCGAGCTGCTCGGCCGCGTGCTCGGGGTGTGGCGGACGGTCGTGTGGGGCGCGATCCCGCTCGGCGCGCTGGCCGGCGGCGCGCTGACGCAGGTGCTCGGCAGCGCGAGCGCCACCTTCGCGGTGTCCGGCGGCGCCCAGATCGCGCTGGCCGCGCTCGCCGTGCTGCTGCTGTGGCGGTTCTCGATGGACCGCGAGCCGGTCAGCTCTTCCTGAGCAGGAACCGCTGCAGCTTCCCGCTGGGGGTCTTCGGCAGCTCGGGCACGAAGTGCACCTGGCGCGGGTAGGCGTGCGCCGCGTACTTCGTCTTCACCAGCTGCTGCAGCTCCGCCACCAGCTCCTCACCCGGCTCGGCGCCCTGGCGGAGCACGACGAACGCGGCCACCACCTCGCCGCGCAGCTCGTCGGGCAGGCCGACCACGGCCGCCTCCGCGACGGCGTCGTGCTGCAGCAGCACGCTTTCCACCTCGAACGGACCGATGCGGTACCCGGCCATCAGGATGACGTCGTCGTCGCGCGAGGCGAAGGTGAAGTAGCCGTCCGCGGACTTCGTGGCCACGTCCCCGGTCAGGTACCAGCGGCCATCGGCGGAGAACCGCTCGGCCGTGCGCTCCGGCGCGTCGCGGTAGCCGGTGAACCACATCAGCGGGCTGTGCTCCAGGTCGACGGCCACCCGGCCCTGCTCGCCCGGCGGCGCGACCTCGTCGGCGTCGGGGCGCAGCACCTCGGCCCGCCAGCCGGGCAGGGCGCGTCCCATCGACCCCGGCCGCAGCTCGCCGCGGATGTCCGGGTGCCAGCCGTTCGCGATCACCATGCCCAGCTCGGTCTGGCCGTAGTGGTCCAGGATCGGCACGCCGAACGCCTTCTCCGCCCACTCGATGACGTCCGGGTTCAGCGGCTCGCCCGCCGACGAGCAGTGCCGCAGCCGCAACCCGTCCGGCACCGGCACATCGGCGTTGCGCAGCGCCCGGTAGACCGTCGGCCCCGCGGTGAAGTTGGTGACGCCGAACCGCTCCAGCACCGAGTAGGTCAGCTCCGGGGAGAACCCGGCGTGCAGCAGCAGACTGCGCCGGCCGAGCGCGAGCGGGCCGATCACGGCGTAGTACAGGCCGTAGGCCCAGCCCGGGTCGGCGGCGTTCCAGAACACGTCGTCGCGCCGGTGGTCCAGGCCGAACTCCTGGTACATCCGGAACGCGGCGATCGCCCGCGCCGGGATCGGCACGCCCTTCGGCGCACCGGTCGTGCCGGACGTGAACAGCTCCACGATCGTCCCGTCGCCGCCGACGGCGACCGGCTCGCGCTGGGGTTCCGCGCGCAGCAGGTCGGCGAACGCGAGGTCGTCCCCGCTCGCCTCGCCGGTGACGATCACCCGCCGCTCGCCGGGGACCTCGTCGAGCTTGGCGCGCTGCGACGGGTCCGCGATGACCACTCCGACGCCGCCGACCCGGGTCTCGATCGCGGGCGGCGCGAAAGCGGTGAACAGCGGCACCTGCACCGCGCCGAGCCGCCAGATCCCCAGCACGGCGACAACGAACTCGGCCGACTTGGCCATCAGCGTCGCGACCCGGTCGCCGCGCCCGACCCCCAGTTCCGCCAGCGCGGTGGCGAAGCGCGCGGAGGCGTCCCGCAGCTCGCCGAAGGTGAGGTCGCGGCTGGTCAGGTCCGGTTCGACGACGGTGAAGGCCACGTCGCCGTCCGGGTGGTCGTCGCACAGCAGCCGGGCGACGCAGGCGTCCGGCCGGTCGTAGGGGGACGTCGATGTCATGGAGCCGATGGTCGTCGCCGGGGCCCGCGTGTGCCACCCCCGGATGGGGGCCGATCAGCGTCTGGTGCGGGCGTCCGGTCGGTGCTGGAATGTCCTATGCGGATCAGCGACTCCGAGGAGCCGGTCGCGGCGCGGCGCAGGCTGGTGCTGGCGGGTGTCGCCGGGTTCGCGGTCGGCGCGGGGATGATCGGCGTGCTGTGGGCGTCGACCACCGCGGTGAGCGGCCCGACCGCGGACGCGAAGGCCGCGTGCGCCGCTCTGGCCAGGGCCGAGCCGCTGCCGGAGGGCCGGGTAGGCCGGGGCACGCTCGAACCTGGCGTGTTGCAGCACATCATGGCGGCGGACGCGCTCGCGGCGGCGGCCGCCGAGGTCAGCTCGACCTACGACGACCTCGCCGACCACATCGACGGCGTGCGGCGGATGGCGCTGAGCCTCAACTTCGCCGACCCCAACGGGCGGCGGCACCTCGCCCAGGCCCGCGAGATCTGCGGCACCGTCTAGCTACTCGCCGCTGCCCTTCTGGATCGTCCGGACGGTGAGCTGGTCACCGGGGATCTTTTCGCTCGCGCAGCCCGTGGTGGGCAGCTCGACGAACATCGACGCGGTCTCCTGCGGCGGGTAGATCCGCAGGCCGCGCACCGGCTGCGGCTGGCACGTCACGGTGTCGTAGTTCTGCACGTTGACGAACCCGATCTCGGCGTAGGCGGTGTCGCCGTTGTTCAGCGTGAACGCGCCGCCCTTCTCGCCCTGCCGGACCGCCGCGGGGCCCACCTGGTGGCCGTCCTCCCCGGCGACGTACGAGACGCCCGGGAAGCCCTGGATCACACACGGGTGGTCACTCACGTTGGTGAAGATCAGCGGTCGGTAGACCGTGCCGGCGCCGGCGTCACCGTGCCCGAGGGTCAGCTTGAGGTCGCTGGACTTGCACAGCGTCTCGCCGGCCTTCGTGCTGGTCGCCGCGTCCGGTTGGGATGACGACTCGGACGTGGACGGGCTGCTCGAGGTGGAGCCTGGCGTCGTCGGCGCCCCCGACTGCGGCTGGGCGTTCTCGGTGCCCGCGGTGCCGCAGCCGGCCAGGACGGCCGCCAGTGCCGCCGTCGCCACACCGAGCCCGATGCGCGGGAAATGTCCTCGAACCACGATCTTTCCCCTCCCTGTGCCGATCGGAGCACTACCCGGGAGACGTGCGGTCCACACGCCGGGTTGCGTGGTGTCACGCGATTTTCCGACGACCCATCGCGACATGCGGTGAAACTACAACAAACCACCCTGCGTCACCGCCCGGGAAGTCGCCTACATGGGCAAACCGACCCAGTTCAGGCACTGCCAGCCACCGTCCGCGGCGATCTCCAGCTCGACGATGCCGGTGTTCGGGATCAGGCCCTGATCGGCCAGCTCGGGCCGCACATTCGGGGCCAGCCACTCCGCGCCGACGCGGATCAGCCCGCCGTGCGAGACCAGCACGACGACACCGTCCGATCGGGTGAGGTCGTGACGCTCGGCGAGACCGGCGATGGCGCCGGTGAACCGCGCCCTGGCCTGCTCGCCGGTCTCCCCGCCGGGCATCGAGACGTGCAGCTCGCCGCGGGTCCAGTGGCTGACCACGGTCAGGTAGTGTTCGATCGCCTCCCGGTCGTGGCGGCCCTCCAGGTCGCCGACGACGATCTCGTGCACGCCCTCGACAAGCTCCACCGTCATGCCCAGTGCCTCGGCCAGCGGGGCCGCCGTCTGCTGCGCGCGGATCGCGTGCGAGGCGTAGACCGCCTCCACCGGCTCGGTCGAGAGCTTCTCGGCCAGCTGCCGCGCCTGCTCGTGGCCCAGCTCGGTGAGCGGCGGCCCGGGCAGCGCGGTGTCCAGCTTCTTCGCGACGTTGGCCGGGGTCTGCCCGTGCCGGACCAGGTACAGCTTCACGCCTGCTCCCCTCTCTGCACCGCGGCGACCCAGCCCGCGGCGTCGGTGAAGTCTTCGTTGCGGGCGGTCGGTTCGATGGTCGCCGTCACCCCGTCGGCCCTGGCGAACGAGCCGAGGAACCGGACATCCCGGCAGCGGCGGCGCAGCGCGGCGAGCGCGTCGGCGATGCGCGGCTCGGCGACGTGTCCCTCGAAGTCGATGAAGAACCGGTACTCGCCGAAGTTCTGCTTGTTCGGGCGGGCGTCCAGCCGGGTCAGGTTGATGCCGCGGGTCGCGAGCTCGGTGAGCAGTTCGGCGAGCGCGCCGGTGCGGTTGGCGGCCGCGGCGACGATCGAGGTGCGGTCGGCGCCGGTCGGCTCCGGCAACGTCACCGGGGGCCGCCGCATCAGCAGGAACCGGGTGCGGGCGTCCCGGACGTCGGCGACCTCCGTCGCCAGCACCTTCAGCGGGTAGTGCTCGACGGCGACCGGCGCGGTCACGGCGGCGTCGAACTCCCCTGCCTGCACGGCGACCGCGGCCGCCGCGGTCGAGCCGGCCGCCACCGCGCGGGCGCCGGGCAGGTTGTCCTCCAGCCACTTCCGGACCTGCGCGAGCGCGTGCGGATGGCTCGCCACAGTACGGATTTCGCCGACGTCGTCCCGCGTGAGGACGCTGAAGTGCACTGGCAGCAAGGCTTCCGCGACACCGATCAACGGCTCGCCGACGGCGAGGCTGTCCAGCGTCGCGGGAACCGCGCCCTCGACGGAGTTTTCGACCGGCACGCACGCCGCATCCGCTTCACCGCGCCGAACGGCGTCCAGCGCCTTCGGAATCGTCTCGGCGGCGACGAGTTCGTCCCCCGCCGTCGTGAAAGTGCGCGCCGCCTGCTCGGTGAACGTCCCGACCGGCCCGAAATATGCGATCCGTGACACGCGGACAGGCTACGCACCGCGCCGGGTCTTGGTCTGTTCAGGCATTCGAGTGCGTCTCGTGGTTACGCGGGGTCGCGTTTTTTGGCATGGTGTAGAGGTGACTGCCGAATCGGGCACCCAACCCACCGGCAACCGAACGGAGGACCAGGTCGCTCCCTCGACTCCCGCCCTGGTGCTGTGTGCCGTCGACGAACCACTCGCCAGCGCGTGGCGCTCCGTTGTGGACACCATGACCGGATCGGTGCGCGTGCACCAGGGTTCGGTGCTGGACGTCGTCGCCGACGCCGTGGTGAGCCCGGCGAACTCGTTCGGCTGGATGCGCGGCGGGATCGACGCCGTCTACGCGCGCGCCTTCCCGAACGTCGAGCAGAACGTCCGCAGCACGATCCTCGCCTACCACGGCGGCGAACTGCCGGTGGGCAGCGCGGTCGTGGTCCCGACCGGCGAGCCCGCGCCCGCGTGGCTGATCAGCGCGCCGACGATGCGTGAACCCGGCGAGCGACTGCCCGCCGACACGGTCCACCCGTACCTGGCGGCGCGGGCGGTGTTCCTGCAGTGGCGCGACGGCGTGCTGGAGCAGGGCGTGGCGGTGCGCGCGGTCGTGGGGACCATCGCGATGCCCGGTCTCGGCACCGGCGTCGGCGGCGTCAGCCCGGAGACGTGCGCGCGCCAGGTGGCGGCGGCCTGGGACGAGGTCTTCCGGCGCAACTAGCACTCCCGCGCTGGTCAGCGGCGCTTTCCGGGGTGCGTGTAGAAGGTCACAGCGCATTTACGCGCCGTAAGACCTACCGTTGAACCTGCGTTACCGGAGATGTCGACGCCAGCCCAGCCCACCGACGGGCAAGGAGTGTGGGAATGCCACGGGTACGTGAGCTCAGCCCGTACGTCGAGCTCCACCGGGAGCAGTGGCGGGAGCTGCGTCGCAGCACCCCGTTGCCGCTGACTGCCGAGGAGCTGCGCGGTCTGCGGGGGCTCGGGGAGCAGATCGATCTGACCGAGGTCGCCGAGGTCTACCTGCCGCTGTCGCGGATGATCAACCTGCAGGTCGCGGCGCGTCAACGTCTCTACGAAGCCACCACGACCTTCCTCGGCGAGGACTGCCGCGGCACGAAGGTGCCGTTCGTGATCGGCATCGCCGGCAGCGTCGCGGTCGGCAAGTCGACCACCGCGCGCATCCTGCGCACCCTGCTCGCCCGCTGGCCCGACCACCCGCGCGTCGACCTGGTAACCACCGACGGGTTCCTCTACCCGAAGGCCGAGCTGGTCCGCCGCGGCATCATGCACCGCAAGGGCTTCCCGGAGAGCTACGACCGCCGCGCCCTGCTGCGCTTCGTCTCCGACGTCAAGTCCGGCGCCGAGTCGGTCAGCGCGCCGGTGTACTCGCACCTCGCCTACGACATCCTGCCCGGCGAGGAGCAGGTCGTGAACCGGCCGGACATCCTCATCATCGAGGGCCTGAACGTGCTGCAGCCCGGCCCGAGCCTGACGGTGTCGGACCTGTTCGACTTCTCCATCTACGTGGACGCGCACATCGAGGACATCGAGCGCTGGTACGTGGAGCGGTTCCTGAAGCTGCGCAGCACGGCGTTCGCCGACCCGGCCTCGCACTTCCACCACTTCGCCACGCTGGACGACGTCGAGGCCCGCGCCGAGGCGCGGCACCTGTGGCGCACGATCAACGAGCCGAACCTGGTGGAGAACATCCTGCCGACGCGCCCCCGCGCGACGCTGGTGCTCCGGAAGGACCCGGACCACAGCATCAACCGGGTGCGCCTGCGCAAACTGTAGGCGCGGCCTCGGCCGAACGGCTGACCCCGGTGACCGAGCGGTAACCGGTTGGCCGATACCGCCGGCACCTCGCAAAGCTCACCCTGGAGTGCAGGAAATGCGCCCTGACCAGGGAGGAGGCACGCCGATGTTCGCGATCATCTTCACGTGGATCGGCGCCGTGCTCGGTATCACGGTGCTGCTGGTGATGGCCTTCGGTTCGTTCGTCCTCGATTTCGAAGACGCTCTCGCCGACCGCCGCCGCAAGCGCCCGCTCGACCCCGTGGCCGTGGACAGCCCGACGACCGCCGTGCCCTAGCCGGTGAGGTGCGCGCCCGCGAGAGCGAGGCTGCGGGCGCGCAGCGTCGCCCTCGCCGCTTCGTCGTAGGCCTGTTCGTTCGCCCGGGCCGGCCGGTCCCGGTCGAAGAACTGGCCAGTCACGCCCTCGACCTCCGGATCGACCGCCAGCCTGCGGGTGGCCGCCACCCCGGTGTCCAGGGTGTCGGAGCTGAAGCCGATCTCGGACAGGACGATCTTGGTCGGCATGTAGGTGCCCGGGTGCAGGCTGGTCGCGGTCAGCTCGGCGGGCGCGAACCGCCCGGCGAGGTCGAGGCAGTGCATGATCTGCGCGAGCTTGCTCTGCCCGTACGCACGCGTACCCGAGTAGTCCCGCTCGATCATGAGGTCGTCGAAGTCGAGCGGGTGCTGGCCCAGTGACGCGACGTGGACGACGCGGGCGGCGTGGTCCGCGGTCGCCGAGGCCCGCAGCAGCGGGATCAGGTTCTCGGTGAGCACGAAGGTCGCCAGGTAGTTCACCGCGAAGCGCAGCTCGTGGCCGTCCCGGCTGGTGCGGCGCTCGCGGCCGTCCGGCTCGCCGGACCCGATGCCGGCGTTGTTGACGAGCACGTCGAGCCGGCCGGCTTCGTCCGCGATCGTGCCTGCCAGCCGGGCAACCTGGGCGAGTTCGGACAGGTCGGCGGTCACTGTGACCGGCGCGGGGGCCCCGGCGGCACGCACCTCCGCGGCGATCCGGTCGAGTTTGCCGGGATCACGACCGTGCAGGACGAGACGGACGTCTTCGGCGGCGAGACGCACCGCGAGGGCCCGGCCGAGGCCGTCGGTGGCGCCGGTGATCGCGACGGTCCGGGTCACTGCCGCTGCCTCACTCGTCCGCCGAGCCCGGGTCCAGCTCGTCGAGGGCGGCGACGTAGTCGTCGAGGTCGAACTCCAGCTCGCCGTCCTCGTCCTGGGTGAGGTGCTCCTCCAGGACCGCCGTGAGCTCGGCCAGCACCTCGTCGCGCTCCAGGCCCGACTCGGTCAGGCGCTGGGCGGCGATCCAGGTCTCGGCGGGCTCGCCGTCCCACAGCTGGTCGACCACCGTCGTCAGCGCCACCGCCCGCAGCTCGGACTCGTCGTCGTCCTCGAACTCGGCCGCGAACTCGCTCAGCACCAGCATCCGGCGCTGCTCGGGGTCGGACGGGTCGAGCTCGACCTCGTCGTCCTCGGTCTCGACCGTCAGCGACGGCAGCGCGAACTGGCGGCGTTCCAGCAGGTCCTGCACGTCCTCCGGAGTCAGGTCCTCCGAGCCGGCCAGGTAGGCGTCCAATGCGGACTCCTCCTCCGGCTCGCGGTCGTCCAGCCGGTCCTCGACCGCCTCGACCAGCGCGGTCAGCGCGTCCTCGGGCAGGCCCTGGCGCTCGCCGAACACGCGCGCCCACACCGGCAGCAGCGCGGCCATCGCCGCGTCCTGCTCCTCGGTCAGCTCGATCTGCCCGTCGTCCACGAAGTCCACAAAGGACTCCAGCTTGGTCGGGCCGACCCGCAGCGGGCGCCGCGCGTCGTGCTCCAGGCCGAACTCGATCAGCCGCAGCGCGACCACGCGGGCGTCCTCGGTGTCGCCGACCTCGTTCCCGGCCGCGGCGAAGAACGAGTCGATGACCTCGGCCTGCTCCTCGACCGACAGCGGCTCCGGCTCCGCGACCTCCGCCGGCTCCGGCAACGCGCGCAGCCGGGCCAGCGCGAGCGCGCGGAACCGGACGAAGTCCTCGCCCACCTCGGGTTCGGCCTGCCACTCGGTGCCCGCGAAGGCGTCCGCGATCACCTCGTGGGCCTGCTCGGGGCTGATCTCCGCGGACTCGCCGACCGCCCGCAGCTCGGCCAGCACGTCCTGCGGCGACTCGACGATCGCGGCGTCGGTGACCCAGCCGCCGAAGCTGCCGTAGTTGATCGACACGACCAGCCCGTGGTCGCCGAACGACACCAGCACCGAGCTCTCGTCGCCGTAGACGTCGGTGGCGCGCCAGCAGGCGCCGGGCGTGACCTGGTTCAGCTTCGCCGCCCAGGCCGGCTCGGGCAGCCCGAACTTCTCCAGCGCCAGGCCCGCGGCCTCGCGCTGGTCCTCGTCCGCGGCCAGGACCCGCAGCGCGGCGAGCGGCGCCACCAGGCGCTCCGGCTCGGCGGTGCTCGCGGCGAGGTCGATCAGGCCGGCCGCCAGGTCGTCGTCGGCCTCCCACCACTCGCCGAGGATCTCCGAGGTGACCAGCTCGACGCGGGTCGGATCGGCGTCGTTCCCCAGTTCGGCGAAGGCGTTCAGAACCTCGTCGAAAGCGGTCTCCGGCTGCGGCACCTCGGTCATGCGCTCATGTTCGCACCAGCCGCGGCCGGGCCGACGCGCGGGATCGGCGTTTCACTCCTTGGGCAACGCGATCCGGGCGTTCCGGATTTCGGTGATCAACCGGACCTTCCGCTTGTGCCTGCCGACCAGTTCGGCCAGGTAGGGCGCGAAGTCCGCCCCGCGGCCGACCGTCCGGTACAGCTTGCGCAGCCGGCGCAGGGCGCGCGCCGCCTCGCGGTAGTGCTCGACGGTCCGGCCGCCGATCAGCTCCTCCACGTGGGCCCGGTGGACCCCCAGCAGCTCCGCGGCCTCGTCCTCGCGGCCTGCCACGACCAGTGCCTCGATCAGCGCGTCGGCGTTCGCGACGGTCGGCTCGCGGTCGAACTCCGCGCGCCGCAGGCCCAGCACGTCGTCCGCGAGCTCGGTGGCCGCCGGGTCCTGCTTCAGCGCCCGCGCCGCGTAGGTGATCGCCTCGCTCGTGCGGCCGGCGGCCCGCAGCACGCGCACAATCCGCAGGCTCGCGTCCATGCTCGGCAGCTGCTTGGACAGGATCGCGACCAGGCCGTCGACGTCGCCGGAGATCTCCACCAGCTGCTCGTGCAGCCGCTCGGCGACCGGCCGCTTCACCCGGTCGCGGCCGGCCCGGTCGACGTGGGACCGCAGCTGGGCCAGCCCGGTCTCGCCGAGCGGGACGGCGAACTGCGCCAGGTCGATCTCGGTGCGCCCGTCGAACGCGATGCCGGCGAGCCAGTCGGCCAGCTCGACGGGGTCCGGCGGCCGGGCCGCGCACGCCCGCGCGTAGAGGCCGAGGGCGCGCCGCAGCTCGGCGCCGTCGCCCTCATCCCGGCAGATGCGCTCGACGGTGCGGCGGGCCAGCGGGGCGACGTCGGCGCGGGTGCCGGAGTCGAGCAGCCGCTGCACGGTGTCCAGCACCGGGCCGATCTTCGCGACCTCGGCCTGTGGCTCCGGCGCCGCGGCCCGCAGTTCGAGCGACCGCCGCAGTTCCGGATCGCGTTCGGCCTGTTCGTGGAGCAGTCCGGCCAGCGTCTCGGAGTCGAGGGAGGACAGGTAGGCGCGGAGATCCGTCACCCCGCACATCCTGGCCTACTCGCGTCGCAGCGCGATCGGCACGGCACCGCCTGTTTCATGATCGAAATCCGCGTCTTCCTCGGCGAGCAGGTCGCGGAACTCCTCGGTGATCTCGTCCAGCTCCTCCAGCAGCCGCTCGATCGCGGCGGGCCGCAGCCCGGAGCGCTCGCCGGCCCAGCGGCCCCACGGCGGCAGGACCTCCGGCAGGGTCGCCAGGAACTCCTCGGGGAAGCCCTCGGTGTTGAGGACGTCCTCCAGGAGGAGGTCGAACTTGCCGGGGCCCACCCGCAGCGGGCGGCCGAAGTCGTCGTCGCAGCCGTAGTCCACGACGAACCGGACGCAGTCGGTGAACCAGCGGTCGTCGCGGACGCCGTCGGCCTCGGCGAGGAAGGCGCGCACCAGCTCCTCCCGCTCCTGCTCGGTGAACGTCGGCGGTTCCACGGGCGGCTCGGCCGGCGGCATGGCGCGCAGCCGGGCGGCGACCAGCGCGCGCAGCGGGGTGAGCGGGTCCTCGGCGATCACGTCCGGCAGCAGGGCCGCGGCGCTGTCGTTGACCGCGACCGCGTCTTCCAGGATCCGGCGTGCCTTCGGCAGCGGGATCCGCTCGGTCACGAAGACCTCGCTGGCCTCCTCGCCCGCGCGCATGCTGTCCACCAGGTCGCCCACCTGGTCGGTGAGGTAGACGTCGCCGAGGCCGCCGCCGCTGAGCTCGACCTCGGCGACGAGCCCGTGCGCGTGACCGGCCCGGGCCGCACACAGCAGCAGGGTGGCCCCGTCGCCGTACACGTCGGCCTGCTGCCAGCACTCGGTGACGGTGAGGTCGCCCAGGTCCCAGGGCGGTTCGGGCATGGCGGAGAACGCGTCGGCCGCCTCCGCGGCCCGGTCGCGCTGCTCCTCGGTGAGGGCCAGGTGCTGCAGCATCCGCAGCAGCGCTCGGGCGGCCGGGCTCGGGCGGCGGGCGGCGTCGTCGATCAGCGGCAGCACGACGTCGCGGCCTTCGTCGGACGGGTGCCAGAGGTCCCCGAGGATCGTCGAGGCCATCAGCTCGACCTCGACCGGGTCGCGCTCGGCCAGCGCGTCCTCCGCGTCGGCGAGCACGGTCTTGAGCAGCTGCCGCCGCTCGTCGGAGACGGCGGACTTCTTCTTGGCGGGCTTTCGCTTCCGGCTGACCGGGCTCATGCGCCCATGGTGGCAGCTCCGCGGCCGGAGACCACCCTGGGCAGCGCGATGCGGGCGTTGCGGACCTCGACGAGGAGGCGGGTCTTGCGCTTGTGCGTCTCGACCAGGCCGGCCAGGTACTCGCCGAACTCCGGCACCCGGTCCGCCCGTTTGTGCAAGGCCCGCAGCTCACGCAGTCGCTGAGCCGCCTCGCGGTAGCCGCCCGGGTCCTTGAGCTGGATCAGCTCGTCGACGTGCAGGCGGTAGACCGGGATCGCCTCGGCCGGGTCGTGTTCGGCGAGGCGGGACAACGCCTGCTCGCGCTCCTCGGGCCAGCGGCCGAGCTCCTCGGCGGCGGCCCGCAGCGCGCGGTAGGTGTCCGGCGACGGGTGGCGGCGGAACTCGGCGCGGCGCAGGGCTAGCACTCCCTCGCGCGGGTGCACGACGGTGCGGGCGGCGTGGGCGATGGCCTCGCCGTGGCGGCCCGCGGAGCGCAGCAGGCGGACGATGCGCAGCGTGGTGGCCGGGGTGGGCGGCTGGGCGGACAGGATCGCGAGGAGGGTGTCGACGTCGCCGGTGACCTCGGCGAGCTGCTCGGTCAGGCGGCGGGTGGCGTCGTTCTCCGGGGCCTCGCCGAGCGCGGCCTTGAGGTGCGTGAAGCCTTCGTCGCCGAGCGCGGCGGCGAAATCGGCGAGGTTGATCTCGGGCCAGCCGGGCCGGTCGAGCTGCGTTTCCAGGATCCAGTCGGCCAGCTCGCGCGGGTCGGGTGGGTGGACGGCGCAGGCGCGGGCGTAGAGGCCGATCGCGCGGCGCAGCTCGGCGCCGGTGGCTCCGGTGTCGGCCATCCGGCGGGCCAGCGGGGTCAGGTCGGCCTGGGTGCCGGCGTCGAGGAGTCGTTGCAGAGTGTCCAGAACCGGACCGACGGTGCCGTGCGCGACGGCGCGCAACTCCAGCTCGTGTCGTAACCGCGGGTCACGGTCCGCCTGTTCGAGGAGGAGTTCGGCCAGCGTCTCCGCGTCGAGAGTGCGCAGGTAGGCACGCAGATCCGGGGCCGAGGTCATGCGGACAATCCTGCCGCACCCGATGGAAGGAGACCGTCACCCAACAGCGTCGTCTTCTCTGACGCTGCGTGAGCATCAGCAGGGGCTGAGCCACTGGAAGAAGTAACCGGTCTCCGCGCCACGATCGAGGTCGTCCAGGAGGGGGACGGGCGAGATCTCCGGGACGCTGCGCGGGTACGGGCGCCAGCGTCCCGCGTCGGCGAGGTAGTAGAGCGACCACATCTCGTCGAGGCCGTAGCGGAGCTGCGCGAACGGCCGTTCGGCCGCACCGCCGCTGGCCCATTCGGCGCGCCGCTCGACGAGGGTCACGATGCGCCCGCGCCAGCGGGACATCACGCTGTACTCACCGCGCTGACCAGCCGGAACCCGCCGCTCACACCAGCGATCGATCTGGCGTTGCTGGAGCTCGGGGATCGGCGACATACCCACAGTGATACCGCAACCCGATCGGGTCGTGCGGCACCGGATACTGCGCCCTGTGACGCTCGACGATCTGCAACGGCGGCTGGCCGAGTTCGCCGCCGCCCGGGACTGGGAACGGTTCCACACGCCGAAGAACCTGGTGATGGCGCTGTCCGGGGAGGTGGGCGAGCTGACGGCGCTGTTCCAGTGGCTGACGCCCGCGGAGTCCGCCTCGGTGCTCGACGACCCGGCCACCCGCGCCGCGGTGCTCGACGAACTGGCCGACGTGACCATCTACCTCGCCCGGCTGGCCGACGTGCTCGGCGTGGACCTCCTGGAAGCCGCCGAAGCAAAGGTGAACCGCAACGAGTCGCGGTTCCCGGTTGATCGTTTCGACTAACCTGGCACCCGCGGCCCGACGGGCACCGAAGTAGCCACTTCGTCGCTGCCCCCACCCGCACGTGGATGACGCGTGCCCAGTGGGGGAAACGAAGTGGCTCTTGTCCGGCACAGCGCCGAGCACCTTCTCGCGGAGGCCGGTCAGTTGGCCACGACGTTGACGGAGCAGGCCAGGCACCAGTGGGGCCACCGCCCCGGCCAGAGCGAGATCGACTCCTGGGAGCGCAGCCTGCGACCGTTCCTGGCCGACCTCGTCGACGCCGGGCTCGGTGAGGTCGAGGTGCTGCTGGAGCACAAGCTGCCGCACAGCCCGAAGCGCGTCGACGCGGTGCTCTGCGGCCTGCACCCGCGCACCGGCGAGACCAGCTACGTCCTGGTCGAGCTGAAGCAGTGGTCGAAAGCCGAACTGCTGGCGGCGGACCTCGTGCGGATCGCCTCCCGCCGCGATCCGGTGCTGCACCCGGTCGAGCAGGTCCGGCGGTACTGCGAGTACCTGGTCGACTCGACCCCGGCGCTGGCCGAGCGGCCGAACGCGGTGCACGGGGTCGCGTATCTGCACAACGCGGACTCCGCCGGCATTTCGTCGTTGCGGCAGTACCAGCCCAGCGAGTTCGGCACGCTGTTCACCAAGGACGACAAGGCGAAGCTCGCCGACCGCCTGCGGTCGCTGCTCGACCCCGCCGCCGGCCGGGACGCGGCCCGGCGCTCGGCCGACGAGTTCCTCGGCTTCGAGCACGCGCCGACCAAGCCCCTGCTGGACCTCGCCGCGCGGGAGATCCAGGAGCGGGAGCAGTTCGTGCTCCTGGACGAGCAACAGGTCGCGGCCGAGGTGGTGATGCAGGCGGTCGAGCGGGCCAAGGCGGCGGCGACGCGGACGGTCGTGGTCGTGCTGGGCGGTCCCGGCTCGGGCAAGAGCGTGATCGCGCTGAGCCTGCTCGGTGAACTCGCCCGCCGCGGACGGCGGGTGCACCACGCGACCGGGTCCAGCGCGTTCACCAACACGATGCGCAAGGTGGCGGGGGCGCGGAACCGGCGCGTGCAGACCCTGTTCAAGTACTTCAACAACTACATCGACTCGCCGCCCCGCGAGCTGGACGTGCTGATCTGCGACGAGGCGCACCGCATCCGCGAGACCAGCGTCAACCGCTACACGAAGCGCGACCAGCGCGCGAAGGCCGGGCGGCAGGTCGACGAGCTGATCGAAGTGGCGTCGGTGCCGGTGTTCCTGCTCGACGAGAACCAGACCGTGCGGCCCGGCGAAATGGGTTCCCTCGCGGAGATCTCCGCGGCGGCCGAGTCGCTGGGCTGCCGCCTGGAGGTCGTGCGCCTGTCCGGGCAGTTCCGGTGCGGCGGGTCGGACGCGTTCGACAGCTGGGTGGCCCGCCTGCTCGGTCTCGACCGGCTGCCGCCCGTGCCGTGGAGCAAGCTGGGCGACGACTTCGTGGTGGCCAGCGCCGCGACGCCGGACGCGCTGGACGCCTGGCTGCGGCAGCGGATGGAGACCCACGGCGGCACCGGCCGGCTGTCGGCGGGCTACTGCTGGCGGTGGAGCGACCCCGCGTCCACCCCCGACGGCAAGCGACTCGTGGACGACGTCGTCATCGGGGATTGGCGCCGTCCGTGGAACGCCAAGCCGAAACAGCGGGTGCCGGACGTGCCCGAGTCGTACTACTGGGCCTCCGACGAGCGCGGCTTCGGGCAGGTCGGCTGCATCTACACGGCGCAGGGCTTCGAGTACGACTGGTCCGGCGTGATCTTCGGCCCGGACCTCGTCCGCCGCGACGGACGCTGGGTCGCGCGCCGGGAGCACTCCCACGACCCGGACGCCAAGAAGGCCGACGACCTGGAGTTCGGCCGGCTCGTGCGGAACACGTACAAGGTGCTGCTGACCCGCGGGATGCGGGGGACCTGCGTGTACTCGACGGACCCGGAGACTCAGGCCTTCCTCGAGGAGATGGCCGGGTAGCGGCTCTTGGGGTCGCCCACGGTCCAGCCGCCGAGCAGGAGACCGACGCCGATCGCGCCGAGCGGGATGCCCGCGGCCAGGCCGGCGCCGCCGAACAGGGCGATAACCGTCAGGAACATCAGGACGAGGCCCGTGCCCATCGTGATCCAGGCGATCCACTGCCGGTCCCGCGGAACCGGCGGGAGCGTGGCGGCCGGTCGTGGCCGGGCGGGCACGGGCGCCGGAGGCAGCACCGCAGTCGGCTGCGGCGGGACGGCGACCGGCGGTGGGGGCGCGACGGTGACCGGCGGTGCGGGCGCCGTCCGCGGCTGCACCGGGACCAGGCCCAGCGACTGCCACGCGGCAGGCAGGTCGAGCACGGCGGCACCGAGTTCCCGCGCCCGCGCCAGCCGCGGTTCGGCGGCGGGCACGTCGTCCGCGACCGCGAGGTGCGTCACCGACGCGGTGAGGTTCTTGGCGAGCGGGATCCGAGCCGCGAGCACCGCGGCGCGCAGCGCGTCGGCGGCAGCGGTGCGTCCGAGGACGAGCACCCGCGTCCGGTCCGCGGACGGCGCCCGGCGGAGGTCCCGCAGCGCCTCGGGCACGCCCAGCGCCTCGGCCACGTGCCGCAGCTCGCGTTCCTCGTCGTCGGTGACGATGCCGTCGGACTCGGCCACCGCCCGCATCGCGGCGACGAAGTCCAGGTGCGCCCGGTGCACGTCCGACGAGGACATGCCGGCCGCCGTGGCCAGCGCGGCCAGGTCGGCGGCTTCGGCGTCGGACAGGTGGTGGTCGGCGAGCGCGTCGGCGAGCAGGTCCGCGTACGGCGTGTCCGCCGACTCGATCCGGTCGACCAGGCCGGAGAGCCACGTCCCGGCGGTCGCGCGGGCAGGCTCGGGACGGCTACCACGCGACCGGTGACCGCCAGGCGCGGCAACCGCGGCAGGTCGAACCGGCGCTCGAAGGCCAGGCCGTGCGTGCTCACCAGTGCCGCGAGGACCTGCGCGCAGGCCCGCGCGTCGGGAGCCGCCTGGTGCGCGGGGAACCCGCCGAGGCCGAGCGCTTCCGCGACGGTGGCCAGCCGGTAGTTCGGCAACCGGAGGGCAGTGCGCGCGGCAGCCAGCGTGCACACGCCCGGCAACGTGGGGAGCCGGAGACCGATCCGCTCCAGCTCCGCGGCCAGGAAACCCTGCTCGAACGCCAGGTTGTGGCCGACGAGCACGCTGCCCTGGCACAGGTCGAGCAGGTGCCCCGCGATCTGGCCGAGCGCGGGCGCGGAGTCCAGCTGCGCCCGCGTGATGCCGTGGACCCGCGCGGGCCCCGGGTCGACTCCCGGCCCGGGATCGACCAGGGTCGAGAACTCGCCCAGCACCGTGCCGTCGGCGCGCACGCGCACGGCCGCGACCTCGATGATCCGGCCGGGCTGCAGGCCGGTCGTCTCGAAGTCGATCGCGGTGAATTCGGTGCCGACGGCCGGAAATCGGCCGGAACCGGACATGGGGATGATGTCGATGAGCATTCCGGCTTCCCTGGTCGAGGATTGACGCGTAGTCCATCGCGGCGGACGCGAAAACGTTCCTGGTGAAACACAATCGTGATCATCGGCGGTTCTGTAACGCATCCGGGACGCGCAGCGAGAAAAGAGCCGTGCCCGATGTTCCCGCCACGCCGAAACGGCGAGTGCCCACCTGGATCAAGATCGTTCTAGCCGTGTTCGCGGTGCTCTTCGTGCTCGGCGCGGTGTTCGGAAAGCCCACGGAGAAACCGGTCGCGCAGCCCGCGCCGACTACCACCACCGTGGCCACCACCAGCAGCAGTCCGCCCGCGGAGCCCGTTCTCCGGGTCACGCGGGTGACCGGATCGAGCATCGTGGTAAGCGATACCGCGGGAATCTCGAAAACCGTTTACGTCCCCGGAATCCAGCCGGCCGCGGATTGTTACGGAACGGAGACCGCGAGCTGGGCCACCGCATTTCTGGTCGGCAAGGAAGTGAGCTTGCAGTCGGTCACCGAGGAGGCCGGGCGGACGCTGGCGCACGTCCTGCTCGCCGATGGAACGGACTACGCGGTCGCCGCCCTGCAGGGTGGTTACGCGCGTTTCGTCGCGGATGCGGTCACCGACTCCTACGCGAACGTCCTGCGGTCCGCGGAAAGCGCGGCCAGCACGGCGAAGGCAGGATTGTGGGGACCGCCTTGCAACGGCAGCCCCACCACACCGCCGGTCGCGCCGCCGCCGGTCACCGTTCCACCCGCTCCCGCCAGCACCCCCAAACCCGCGGCGCCGAAGCCCAGCACGCAGAAGCCAACCGAGGAACCGGACGTCTCCAGCGCCTACTACGCCAACTGCTCGGAAGCGCGGGCCGCGGGCGCGGCTCCCCTTCACCGCGGCGACCCCGGCTACCGCTCGGGGCTGGACCGCGACGGCGACGGAACCGCTTGCGAGTGACTTCGTCGCAGAACGTGTGATATCCACGACCGGTGGATCCCATCGTGCAGACGCGTTCCGGTGCCGTTCGTGGCGTGGCTGACGGGGTGGTCAGCTCCTTCAAGGGCATTCCGTTCGCCGGGCCGTTGACCGGTCCCGCGAGGTTCCAGGCGCCCGCCGAGCCGGAGCCGTGGGACGGGACGCGTGATGCGGTCCGCTTTTCGGCCTCGCCGCCGCAGGGGTCGCTCTTTCCCGGCATGCCGTCGGCTTGGCGGCCGGACGAAGGGGACGACTCCCTGAGCGTCAACGTGTGGACTCCGGACGCCGGCGGCAGCGGTCTGCCCGTCATGGTCTGGATCTACGGCGGCGCCTACCTGATCGGGACCGCGCGGCAGCCCGAGTACGACGGCGCCAACCTCGCCCGTGCCGGGGTCGTCGTCGTGACCTTCAACTACCGCGTCGGGCTGGAGGGGTTCGGCTGGCTGCCCGGGGCGCCCGCCAACCGGGCCTTCCTGGACCAGCTCGCGGCCCTGAGCTGGGTCCAGGAGAACATCGCCAACTTCGGTGGCGACCCGGACAACGTGACGATCTTCGGCGAGTCCGCCGGTGGCACGTCGGTCGCGGCGCTGACCGCCTCGGACGCCGGGCGCGGCCTGTTCCGCCGCGCCATCGGGCAGAGCGTCGCGCACGGGTTCCTCTCCGAGAACCGCGTCCGGCGCACCACCGAGCGCATCGCGGGGGCCCTCGGCGTCCCCGCCACGCTCGAGGGCTTCGCGCAGGTGCCGTCCGAGGCCATCCACGCCGTGCAGATGGCGCCCGGCGAGATCACGCCGTTCGGGCCGGTCGTCGACGGTGACCTGCTCACCGGCCTGCCCTGGCACAACCTGCGCGCCGAGGTCGACCTGATCGCCGGCTTCAACCACGACGAGTTCACCCTCTTCGTCGCGGGCCAGGACCTCTCCGGCGTGGACCCGGCCGCGACCGCCGACGCCGTCGGCCTGCCCGCCGGCGCCGTCGCCGAGTACCGGGCCGCCCACCCCGGCATCACCGACGCCGACCTGCACGTCCTCATCCTGTCCGACCGCACCTTCCGCCTGCCGTCGCTGTGGTCCGCGCAGAACCACCCCGGCCGCAGCTGGTGCTACGAGCTGACCTGGCGCTCGCCCGCGTTCGGCGGGCTCCTGCGGTCCTGCCACGCGCTCGACGTGCCGCTCACGTTCGGCAACTACACCGGCCCGCTCGCGGAGATGCTGCTGGGCAACCCGGCCCCGCCCGAGGCCGACACGCTGTCCCAGGAGATCCGCAAGGCGTGGGTCTCGTTCGCCACGACCGGCGACCCGGGCTGGCCGGAGTACGACAAGGACAACCGGATCACCCGGATCTGGGACGTCCCGGTCTCGGTGACCAGCGACCCGATAGCCGCGTCCCGGCGGATCTGGGAGGCGGCGGCATGAAGTTCCGCGCGACGCTCGAGCAGAGCAAGAAGACCGCGACGGGGATCGAGGTCCCGTCCGACGTGCTGGACGACCTGAACGCGGGCAGACGGCCGAAGGTCCGGGCCCGGCTCAACGGCTACGAGTACCGGACCAGCGTCGGCAGCATGGACGGCAGGGCGATGCTGCCGGTCAGCGCCGAGGTCCGGGCGGCCGCGGGACTGACCGCGGGCGACGAGGTCGAGGTCGAGCTCGTCGTGGACACCGAACCCCGCGTCGTGGAGGTGCCCGCGGACCTCGCCGAGGCGCTCGAAGCCGCCGGGGCGCGGGCGGCCTTCGACAAGCTCTCCTACAGCCAGCAGCGCCGGTACACGCTCGCCATCGCGGACGCCAAGACCGACGCGACCCGGCAGCGCCGCATCGCGAAGGCGGTCGAAGAACTCTCCGGCTGACTAGGCTCGGTGGTATGGCCATCGAGGTGCTGCTCGTCGACGATCACGAGGTCGTGCGGCGCGGCCTGCGGGAAATGCTGAGCGACGAACCGGACATCGAGGTGGTCGCCGAGGCGGGGAGCGCCGACGAGGCCCTCGCCGTCGCGATGCACGTGGAGCCGGACGTCGCCGTCGTCGACGTGCGGCTCGGGGACGGCGACGGCGTCGCGCTGTGCCGGGAGCTGCGGGCGCGGCCGAACCCGCCGTACTGCCTGGTCCTCACCGCGTTCGACGACGAGGAGGCCATGGTCGGTGCGATCATGGCCGGCGCCTCCGGCTACCTGCTGAAACAGGTCCGCGGGCAGGACGTCGTCAACGCCGTGCGCGAGGTCGCCGCGGGCCGGTCGCTGCTCGACCCGGTCACCACCGCCCGCGTGCTGGACAAGCTGCGCCACCCCGCCGAGGACGAGCTCGCGAGCCTCACCGACCGGGAGCGCACGGTGCTGGAGCTGATCGGCGAGGGCCTGTCCAACCGGGAGATCGCCGAGCGCCTGTTCCTCGCCGAGAAGACCGTGAAGAACCACGTCACGTCGGTGCTGTCGAAGCTGGGCATGCAGCGCCGCACACAGGCGGTGGCGTGGGTGGCGCGGCGCGCCAAGTAGTTCAGGCCAGCTGGTAGCCGCGACCGGGCCGGACCAGTGCGGCGGCCAGTCCGATCGCCGCGCCGAGCACCGTGTCAACCAGCCGGTCCGCGGTGGCGGCGACCGTGTCGACCGGCGCCGACATCGAGCCGAGCAGCAGCACCAGCGGCGTCACGAACACCATCGCGAGCGCGTAGTTGCGGATGACGGTCAGCTCCGCGCCGAGCAGCGCGACGACGATCACCGCGAGCTTCACCGGCTGCGGCAGGTCCAGCGTCAGCAGCAGCGCGGCCACCAGGACGCCGGCGACCGTGCCCGTGACGCGCTGCACGAACCGGTGCATCGTGTGCTGCAGGTGGGTGGCCTGCAGCACCGCGGCCGCCGCGACCGTCGCCCAGTACGGGTGCCCGAGCCCGAGCGCGTGTGCGAGCAGCCCGGCCGCCAGCACCGCGGCGAACACCTTCACCGCGCGCGGCCATTCGTGCGACGAGCGGTCCACCGCGGCCCGCAACCCCGCGCGCCACGATGTGGTCCGGTCGCCGTCGTGGTCGAAGAACAGCCACCCGGACAGCGCGACCATCCACGCGACGAGCGCCCCCGCGGCCGCGGCGCCGACCTGCGCGGCGACGCCCGGCCAGCTGACCGGGAACGCCGACGTGGTGCCCGCGGCGAAGACGAACATGAGCCCGCCGGGCAGGCCCGACCGGATACCGTCCGTGACCAGTTTCGCCACGGCGGCGACCGCCGCGACCAGGATCGCGATCGGCAGCGGACCCCACCCGGCGGCCGACGTCGCCCCGCCGAGGCCGACCGCGAGCGTCAGACCTGCGCCGATCACGGCGAGCAGCCGGGCCCTCACCGGGTACGGCTCGAACCGGGCGTGCACCGCGGTCATCCCGCCGAACGCCGCGGCGGGCGCCAGCTCGGTGTGCCCTGCGATCACAACCGCGACCAGGACTATGTTCGCCCCGGTCATGGCCCGTAACGCGGACACCAGCGCCCGGTCGACTGGGCGCAGGCGCCACCAGCCGCGCGGCGAGAGTGCGCGGAACAGGTCGTGGCGGCCGAAATCATTCACGAGTAAAATACTACCGAACGATTCGTGTACGAAGGAGCTCAGCGGTGAGTGATCTCGTCGACAGAGTGCGGCGCCAGTGGCTGGACGTGCACCCCGGCCTCGACACGACCGGGATGGCGGTCGTCGGCCGGGTGCTGCGGCTCGCGTCGCTGATCCGCCGCGCGACCGACGACCTCCTGCTGGCCAACGACCTGAACCGCGCCGAATTCGACGTGCTGTGCGCGCTGCGGCGCAACGAGGTGCTCAACCCGGGCCAGATCAGCCGCGAGATGCTGTCCTCCGGCGCCGCGATCACCAAGCGGCTCGACCGCCTGGAACGGCTCGGCCTGGTGTCGCGGACGGCGAGCGAACGCGACCGGCGCGTGGTGCAGGTCCGGCTGACCGAGCTGGGCGTCCAGCTGATCGACGAACTGCTGCCCACCCACCTCGAAGGCGAGAAGGCCGCGCTGGCCAACCTGCAGCCGGAACAGCAGGAAGAACTGGCCCGGCTGCTCAAGGTGATGCTGGAAACCGTCGAAGGCGTCGGCTGACACTCAGGCCTGTCCGGCTTCCCGCAGCGCCGCGATCACGCCTCAGGCCTGCTCGGCTTCCCGGAGGGCCGCGATCACCAAACAGCTCGACTGGCTCGAGCGGCTCGGCCTGGTGTCGCGGACGGCAAGCGAACGCGACCGGCGCGTGGTGCAAGTCCGGCTGACCGACCGCGGCGTGGCGTTGATCGACGAACTGCTGCCCACCCACCTCGAAGGCGAAAAGGCCGCACTGGCCAACCTGCAGCCGGAACAGCAGGAAGAACTGGCCCGCCTGCTCAAGGTGATGCTGGAAACCGTCGAAGGCGTCGGCTGACACTCAGGCCTGTCCGGCTTCCCGCGGCGCCGCGATCACGCCTCAGGCCTGCTCGGCTTCCCGCAGCGCCTCGATCACGCTGCTCAGGTGCTGCCGGATCGCCGCGGCGGCCGCGGTCGCGTCGTGGGCGCAGATGGCGTCGATGATCGCCAGGTGCTCGGGCAGCGACACCGACGGCCGGCCGGGGCGCATGGCCAGCCGGAACTGGTGCCGCACGCTCTGCGCACGCAGCCGCTCCAACACCTGGCCCGCCGTGTGCTGGCCCGAAATTTCCCGCACCCGGCGGTGCAACTCCTGGTTCAGCCCCGAGTACCCCATGACGTCCCCGGACGCCACGGCCTTGCGCATCGCCTTGCCGAGGGCCTTCAGCTCGCCGATCTCCTCGTCGCTGATGCGCTCGGCTGCCTTCTCCGCGCACAGGCTCTCCACGACCATGCGCACCTCGGAGATCTCGATGGCCTCCTCCAGCGACACCGCCCGGACCCGCGCGCCGCGGTTCTGCACCCGCTCGACCAGGCCCTCGTTGGCGAGTTCGAGCAGCGCGATGCGGACGTTGGCGCGGCTCGCGGCGAACTGGGCGGACAGGTCGGCCTCGACCAGCCGCTGGTTCGGCACGAACTCGCCGCGGATGATCGCCTCCCGGATGGCGTCCACCACCGGCTTCTCGATCTCGGCCCGCTCTCCCACGCCCGCTCCCCACACGCTTTGTTGACAATTTTGTCGAGCACATCGTCTACTCGGATGGTAGTCGGTGTCGAGGAGGAGTCCGCAATGTCCGATGAGCCACCCGTCGTCGCCATTCTCGGCCTCGGGGAAGCGGGCAGTGAATTCGCCCGCGACCTGCGCGCGGCCGGCGCCGTCGTGCGCGGCTACGACCCGGTGGTGCCGTCCGGGTTCGACTCCGAGTCCGACGCCGCCGAGGGCGCGGACCTGGTGCTCAGCGTGAACAGCTCGGCCGCCGCCGTCGACGCGCTGCGGGCCGGTCTGCCGAAGGTCAGCGGCGTCTGGGCGGACCTGAACACCGCGTCGCCCGGCAAGAAGCGCGAGCTCGCCGCGATCGCCGCCGAAGCGGCCATCGACTTCGCCGATGTCGCGATCATGGCTCCGGTCCCCGGCCGCGGCCTGCGGGTGCCGATGCTCGCGAGCGGTCCGGCCGCCGAGGCGGTGTCGAAGCTGCTCGGCGCGCTGGGGGCGACGGTCGAGGTGCTGCCCGGCGAAGCCGGCGTGGCCGCGGAACGGAAGCTGCTGCGGAGCGTGTTCTTCAAGGGCATGTCCGCCGCCGTGGTCGAGGCGCTGGAAGCCGCCCGCGCGGCGGGGGTCCAGGACTGGCTGCGCGGGGTGATCGTCGAGGAGCTGACCCGCGCCGACGAGTCCACTGTGGAGCGTCTGGTCACCGGCAGCGTCAAGCACGCGAAACGCCGCACCGCCGAAATGGCCGCCGCCGCGGAGATGCTGGGCGAGCTGGGCGTCGCGGCCGACGTGGCGGCGGCGTCGCGTGATCAGCTGGCGCGCTTGTCCAGCGGCAGCTCGAACGCCACCAGCGTGCCCAGGCTGGGCGAGGAGTTGAGGTAGAACTTCCCGCCCGCGCGCTTGGCGCGTTCCTCCAGGTGCCGCAGGCCGCGGGTCTGCACGTCCTGCGGCACGCCGGCGCCGTTGTCGCGGACCCGCAGCTTCACGCCGTCGTTGTCGCGCACCAGCGTCACCCTGGTCTCGCTGGCCCCGGAGTGGCGGACCACATTGGACAGTGCCTCGCGCAGCGCAGCGCGGATGTGGTCGGCTCGCTCGGCCGGGATGTCCGCCAGCTCGCCGGACAGCTCCAGCGTGGGCGGGAACCCGAGCAGCTCCCCCGCGATCCGCACCTCCGCGCGCGCCGACTCGGCCAGGTCGGTGGCCGCGGGTTTCTCGGCCGTCTCCGGTTCCGGCGACCGCAGCTCGCGCACGGTGTGCCGGATCTCCTCGATGGTCTGGTCGAGCTGGTCGATCGCCTCGCCGAGCCGGGTCGCGTCGGTCGAGGCGAACCGCTTGCGCATGCGGCGGCGCACCCGGTCCAGCTGCATGCCCGCCGCGTACAACCGCTGCACGATGACGTCGTGCAGCTCGCGGGCAATGCGCTCGCGCTCCTGGTAGAGCGTGATCCGATGCCGGTCGTTGGCGGCCTCCGCCAGCGCCAGCACGACGCCGACCTGCGCGGCGAACGCGGTCAGCACCTCGACCGTCGCCTCGTCGAACGGCCGCCCGGACCGCTCCCGGTACACCGCCAGCGCGCCGAGCACCCGGCCGCCGGAGCCGAACGGCGCGGCCGCGAACGGGCCGAAGCGGCGCAGCTCGGACGGCACGTACGGCGCCGTGCGCGGGTCGGTGGTCATGTCGTCGGCCACCACCGTGACACCGCCGCGGGCGACCTGCCCGGCCGCGGATTCGGCGGGCAGCACGACGCCGCGCGGGTCCTCGTGGTGGCTGCCGTGGGCGGCCTCGACGGACACCTTGCCGTCGTCCGCGCGGACCATCACCAGGCACAGATCGGCCCCGGCGAGCTCGGCGGCCTTGTGCACCACCGAATCGAGGACCGCGTCGGGGTCGCCGCCGGACAGGGCGGCGGTGGTGATCTCCGTGGCCGCGGACAACGCGCGGGCGGCGAGGGTGGGTTCCATGAGCAGGGTCAAGCGTAGCCGCCTTCCAGGGCGGGCTCCCGCACGCTGACGCGCCCGTCACCCACCTCGACGACCAGATCGGCCTCGGCCGCCTCCTCGGGGTGGTGGGTCACGTGCACGACCGTGCGGCCAGCCAGCGCCGCGCGTAGGTTGGCCCGCAGCCGCCGGGCAGTCGGCTCGTCGAGGTGCGCGGTCGGCTCGTCGAGCAGGACGAGATCCGCGTGCGACGCCGCGACCAGCGCCCGCGCCACCGCGAGGCGCTGCGCCTGCCCGCCGGACAGGCCGCTGCCCGCGCCGCCGAGCACGGTGTCCAGCGGCAGGTCCAGGCAGGCCAGGCGCAGGGCTTCGCGCAACCGGTCGTCGTCGGCGTGCGGATCGGCCAGCCGCAGGTTCTCCGCGACGGTCGTGGACACCAGCTGCGGTTCCTGCGGCGCCCAGGCGACCTCGGCGGCGGTGGTGAGACTTCCGCGCTGGGCGGGCAGGAACCCGAGCAGCGCGGCGAGCAGCGTCGACTTGCCCGCGCCCGACGGGCCGACGACGGCGACGTGCGCGCCGGCCGGGATGCGCAGGTCGACGTCCCGCAGCACCGGTGTGGTCCAGCCGATGTCGGCGTGCTCGAACGCGATCGCCCCGGTCGGCACCGGCGGCTGCGGCCGCGCGCGTTCGACATCGGCGATCCGGGCCATCGAGGTGCGCAGCGGGTCCCAGTGCTGGGCCACCGGCGGCAGCGTCGCGAGGACCTCCGCCAGTGCCAGCGGCACCAGGGCCAGGACGGGCGCGAGCACCGGGTCGATGCCGGAGCCCGCGGCCAGACCGACCCCGGCGACCGCGGCCGCGCCGGTGACCAGCGTGATCAACGCGTCGGCCGCGCCCGCTCCGAAGGCCTGGCGCCGCGCCTGGTGCACCAGCCGCTCGTCGGCCTCCGCCAGCTCGGCGCGGCGCCTGCGGTGCGCGCCGGACGCGATCAGCTCGGCCGCCGACTCGAACAAGCCGAGCACCCGGGCGCTCACCGTCCGGCGCCCCTCGGCGAGCACGGTGGTCGCCCGGCGCTCCAGCCGCAACGCGAGCGCGGGCGCGGTGAGGGCCCCGACCAGCACGGCGACGGCGAGCACGAGCCCGGCGGCCGGCAGCAGGACCGTCTGCACGGCGATCGCCCCAGCCAGCACGAGCACCGCGACCAGCGGCGGCGTGACCACGCGCGGCAGCAGGTCGCGGACCGTGTCGACGTCGGCGACCAGCCGCCGCTGCCCCTCGCCGAACCGCAGGCCGAGCGCGCGGGCGGGCCCGAGCCGGACCAGCCCGCGCCACAGCCGGACCCGCAGCTGCCCGGCGATGCGGAACGCGGCGTCGTGCGTGATCAGCCGTTCCAGGTACCGCAGTGCCGCGCGGCCGAGCCCGAAGGCACGCACCCCGACGACGGCGACGGTCAGCGTCAGGATCGGCGGCTGGAACGAGGCCTTGGCGATGAGCCAGCCCGAGGTCGCGGTCAGCGCCACGCCGGCCAGCAACGCGAGCGCGCCGACCGCGGCGCCGCCGAGGAACCGCCGGCTCACCACGCCGCGCAACGTCGACGTCTGCGCCTCGGCGGCGGTCGTGGTGTGCGGCGCGGGTGCCACCGCGTGGGTGACCGCGACGTGGTTGTCCCGGTGGTGCGCGGCGAGGAGGACCGCGGTGCCCAGCGGCAGTGTCGACGCGATGGCGGCGTCGACCAGTGCGGCGTTGGCGGCGTCCTGGTGCGCGGTGGGCTCGTCGAGCAGCAGCAGCCAGGCGCCGTGCCGGACCCGCAGCAGCGCCCGCGCGACCGCGACCCGTTGCCGCTGGCCAGTGGACAACTCGTGCACCGGCGCGTCGGCCAGGCCGGCGAGGTTGAGTTCGATGAGCAGCGCGTCGACCTCGACCGGGTCCGGCGGCTCCTCGACCGCCAGGTCCAGCTCGGCCCGCACGGTGCCCCCGGTGAACGCCGGGTTCTGCGGCACCCACGCGATGTCCCGGCGGAAGGCCGACATGTCGACCTCGCTCAGCGGTAGACCGTCGACCAGCACCGTCCCCGCGGACGGCCGCACGAAGCCCAGCAGGACGGCGAGCGTCGTCGACTTGCCGGCGCCGCTCGGCGAATCGAGCCGGGTCAGCGTGCCCGGCCGCAGCGTGAACGTCTCGCCATCCGGCGCGAACCCGCCGCGGCGCGCCACCCGCAACCCCTCGACCCGCACGTCGCCGCGGCCGGGGATCGCGGTGCCCTCCGGCGCGACCGGTTCGGCGAGCACGTCGGTGACGCGGCGGACCGCCTCGACCCCGTCCTCGCTGGCGTGGAAGGCCGCGCCCACCGCGCGCAGCGGCTGGTAGCACTCCGGCGCGAGGATCAGCACGCCGAGCCCGATCGCGAGCGACAGGTCGCCGCCGACCAGCCGCACGCCGATGACGACGGCGACCAGCGCGACCGACAGCGTCGCCGCCAGTTCCAGCACGAACGCCGAGGAGAACGCGACCTTCAACGTCTTCAGGGTCGCCTGCCGGTGCTTGTCGGACACCCGCCGCACCGCCTCGGCCTGCGCCTCCGCGCGGCGGAACGCGGCCAGCACCGGCAACGCGCGCACGAGTTCCAGCAGGTGGCCGGACATCCGCTGCAGCGCGTCGCTCGCGGCCGCCGAGCGGTCCGCGGTGTACTTGCCGACGAGGATCGCGAACATCGGCAGCAACGGCACGGTCAGCGCGATGATCACCGCGGACGGCCAGTCGGCGAACAACACGGCCGCGCCCGCGCCGAGCGGCACCACCGCGGCGGTGACCAGTGCGGGCAGGTAGTCGGTGAAGTAGGCATCGAGCGCGTCCAGACCCTTGGTGGTGAGCGCGGTCAGCTCGCCCGGCCCGCGCCGCGCGATCCACTCCGGACCGAGCCGCAGCGCGTGGTCGACGACCTTCGCCCGCAGTTCCTCCTTGGCCCCGGCCGCGGCGCGCGCGGCGACCAGCCGCAGCGCCCACGCGATCAGCGCACGGGCGACGACGGCACCGGCGAGGGCGACCAGTTGACCGGCGCCGACGCCGTGCCCGGCGACCACCGCCGCGCAGACCGAAGCCAGCAGGAAGGCCTGCGCGACCAGCGCCGTGGCGTTGCCGAGCGCGAGCAGACCGGAGAGGGCGAGCGCCCGGCGCGCGGCCGCGGACAACAGGGGCAGCGCGCCGAGCGGACCCTTTCCCGGACGCGTGGTGTCCGTTGTGGACACCGGTGCGGGAAGGACGGAGCGTCCGGGAAAGCTCATGGGGTGTGCACCGGCGGGATGTGGGCGGCGCTGATCCGCTTGCGGAACACCCAGTACGTCCAGCCCTGGTAGACCAGCACGGCCGGGGCCCCGAACGCGCCGACCCAGGTGATCACCTCGAGCGTGTACGGACTGGACGCGGTGTCCGCGACGGTCAGCGAGTTCGCCGGGTCGAGTGTCGAGGGCAGCACGTCCGGGTAGAGCGCGCCGAACAGGGTGACCACGGCCGCGGCGATCGTGACGCCGAGCGCGGCGAAGGCCTGCCCGTCCCGGTCCGCCACCAGCTTGCGCCAGGCGACCACCGCGGCCACCGCCGCTACGCCGAGCGCGACGAGTGTCCACAGTGCACCCTCGCGCCACTGGACGACCGCCAGCAGGGCGAACAGCGGCACCAACCCGACCGGCAGCGCGCGGATGGCGAACCGCCGCGCCCGTTCCCGCAGGTCGCCCGCGGTCTTCAGGGCCAGGAACGCCGCGCCGTGCACCAGGGCGAACCCGACGACGGCGAGCCCGCCGAGCAGCGTGTCCCAGCGCACCGACTCGAACGCGCCGCCGATCCGGTTGCCGTGCTCGTCGAGCGGCAGCCCGAGAATCGTGGTCGTCAGGATCAGCCCGACGCCCAGCGGCGGAACCCACGAGCCGATCATGATGACGCGGTCCCAGTTGCGCCGCCAGCGCTCCGAGTCGACCTTGCCGCGGTACTCGAACGCGACGCCGCGGCCGATGAGCGCCAGCAGCACCAGCAGCAACGGCAGGTAGGTGGCCGAGAACAACGACGCGTACCAGCCCGGGAAGGCGGCGAACATCGCGCCCGCCGCGACGATCAGCCAGACCTCGTTGCCGTCCCACACCGGGCCGATCGTGTTGATCATGACCCGCCGCTCGGTGTTGTCGCGGCCGAGGATCGGCAGCAGCATGCCGACGCCGAAGTCGAAGCCCTCCAGGAACAGGTACCCCAGCCAGAAGAGCACGATGATGCAGAACCAGATGGTTTCCAGGGTCATGGCCGTTCCCTAGTAGGCGAAGGCAAGCTCATCCTTGCCCTCCTGGTCGTGATCGGTCTTGGGCGGAATGACGCCCTCGATGCCGCCGCGCACGTACTTGCGGATGAGGAACACCTCGACCACGCCGAGCACGGCGTACAGGGTGGTCAGCGCGATCAGCGAGGTCCACACCTCACCGGTGGAGATCCGCGACACGGCCTGCGCGGTGAACATCCAGACACCGTCCACACCGGACGGGTTGGGCACCACGACGAACGGCTGCCTGCCCATCTCGGTGAAGATCCAGCCCGCGCTGTTCGCGATGAACGGCGTCGCGATGCTCAGCAGCGCCAGGCGCGGGAACCACTTGGTGTCCGGGATCTTGTTCTTGCGCGTCAGCCAGAGCGCCAGCAGCCCGGTGCCCGCCGAGATCGCGCCGAAGCCGATCATGATCCGGAAGCCCCAGTAGGTCACCGGGAGGTTCGGCACGTAGTCGATCGGCTTGCCCGCCAGCTCGCCGAGCGCCGGGTCGTCCGGGTAGTTCGTGCCGTAGCGCGCCTGGTACTCGGTCACCAGGTCCTGGACGCCCTTGACCTCGGTGGTGAAGTCGCTGTGCGCCAGGAAGGACAGCAGCGCGGGCACGTTGAACGTCTTGACGTCCTCGCAGTTCTCCGACCGGACGTCGCCGATCGCGATGATCGAGAAGCTGGCCGGCTGCTCGGTGTGGCAGAGCGCCTCGGCCGAGGCCATCTTCATCGGCTGCTGCTCGAACATCAGCTTGCCCTGGACGTCGCCGGTGATGGCGAGCACGGCGAACGCGACGATCCCGGTCCAGCCGCCGAGGCGGATCGACGACCGCCACACCGCGCGGTGCTCGTCGTCGGTCTTGCGCTTGCGCCACAGGTGCCAGGCGGCGATGCCGACGAGGAACGCCGCGGCGACCGAGAACGCGCCGGCGATGGTGTGCGGGATCGCGGCGAGCGCGGTGTTGTTGGTGAGCACCGCCCAGATCGAGTTGAGCGTCGGCCTGCCGTCGACGATCTCGGCGCCGACCGGGTGCTGCATCCACGAGTTCGCGGCGAGGATGAAGTACGCGGAGGCGATCGTGGCCAGCGAGAACGCCCAGGCGCAGGCCAGGTGCACCTTCTTCGGCAGCCGGTCCCAGCCGAAGATCCACAGGCCGAGGAACGTCGACTCGACGAAGAAGGCGACCAGGCCCTCCATCGCCAGTGGCGCCCCGAACACGTCACCGACGAAGCGGGAGTAGGCGTTCCAGTTCATCCCGAACTGGAACTCCTGGACGATGCCGGTCACCACGCCCATGGCGAAGTTGACCAGCAGGAGCTTCCCCCAGAACTTGGTCATCTTGTAGTAGCGCTGCTCACCGGTGCGGACCCAGGCGGTCTGCATCCCCGCGACGAGGACCGACAGTCCGATGGTGAGCGGGACCATGAGGAAGTGGTAGACGGTGGTGATCCCGAACTGCCACCGCGCCAGCTGGAGCACGTCCACGTCATTCAGACTGCTCTGTTCTCTCGCCGGGCATCAGGTCCCGGGGTCCTGATCTTGCCGGGACCTAGGTCCCGGTCACCGACACGGCTTTGACAAGCGGGGCGATCGTTCCGTATCTTCCGGATTAGCCGGGGCGGTCGCCCCGCTTCTGGAGGAAGTCATGAACGAGCTGGTACTGGTCACCGGAGCCACCGGGCAGCAGGGCGGGGCGGTCGCGCGGCGGCTGCTGGCCGACGGCGGGCGGGTGCGGGCGCTCACCCGCGACCCGGCACGGGCCCAGGACCTGGCGGCGGCGGGCGCCGAGGTGGTGCGCGGCGACCTGGAAGACGAGGCTTCGGTGGCCGCCGCGGTGGCGGGCGCCTACGGCGTGTTCAGCGTGCACCCCGGACCGCTGGCGCCCGGACAGGACGAGGTCCGCGCCGGGAAACTGCTCATCGACGTCGCGCGGCGGGCCGGCGTACGGCGCCTGGTCTATACCTCGGCCCTCGCGGCCGACGTGTTCCAGGCAGCGAAGTGGGAGGTCGAGCAGCACCTGGCGGCGAGCGGGATGCCGTACACGATCCTGCGGCCGTCGTCGTTCATGGAGAACTACCTGAACCCGCTGTTCGGCCTGCGGGACGGCGCTCTGCGGACCGCGCTCGCGCCGCACGTCCGGCAGCAGCTGATCGCACTGGACGACATCGCCGCGTTCGCCGCGGACGGGTTCGCGGGGCGGCTCGACGGTCGCACGCTGACCCTCGCCGGGGACGCGCTGACCCCGGGCGAGGTGGCCGCCGCCATCAGCGCGGCGATCGGCGTCACAGTGCCCTACGAACAGCTCCCGATCGACGAGTTGCGCCGCGTGAATCCACGCTTCGCCCAGGGTTACGAATACCTCAACAACAACCCCGAGCCGCCCGTCGACATCGCCGCGCTACGAGCGCTCCAACCAGCGCTGATGACCTTCGCCCAGTGGCTGGAGCGGACCGGTTCTGCCCAGCTCAAGGCAGGTTTCGGCGCGGCGAAGAAAAATCTGCGCCCGAGCCAGAAATAATTCTGGCGAACCGAAAACCGGCAATTCGCGAAACCGATCTGCTGGTAATTGCCGGAGCTCCCCTTTATCGTTGCAGTGAAAGGGGAGTGGAAATCACCGTGAGTACCGCACTGCTGGCACTGCTCAGCGCGTACGTCCTTGTCCTGGCCGTGGAGCTGCCGGACAAGACGATGATCGCCACCCTCGTGCTGACCACCCGCTTCCGCGCGTGGCCGGTCCTGGTCGGGGTTTCCCTGGCGTTCGCCGTGCAATCCACGATCGCGGTGCTCTTCGGCCGCGCGCTGACGCTGCTGCCGGAGAGCCTGGTCGCGGCGGTCGTCGCCGCGTTGTTCGGGCTCGGGGCCTTCCTGCTGCTGCGCGAGGGCTTCTCGACGGCCGACGAGAGCGGCGAGGACGCGGCCCGGCAGGGCGTGAAGCCGGTGACCTTCCTGCGCTCGGCCGCCACCTCGTTCGGCGTGCTGTTCGCCGCCGAATGGGGCGACGCGTCCCAGCTGGCGACCGCCGGGCTGAGCGCCCGGTACGGCCATCCGCTGATGGTGGGCGCCGGCTCGCTGCTCGCGCTGATCACGGTGGCCGCGGTCGCGGTGTTCATCGGGCACAAGGTGCGCGGCCGGCTCAAGCCGAAGCTGCTGCAGCGCATCGCCGGGTTCGCGTTCGCGGTGTTCGCGCTGCTGGCGGTCGTGCAGGCGTTCGCCTAGGCGGTCAACGCCATCGTGGCCCGGCGGGCCGCGGCAAGCACGTCCTCGCGGCTCGCGTCCGTCCGCTGAGCGGACAGCAGCGCGGCACCCACGGTGTCGAACGCCATCCGCACCAGCAGCCGGTCGGCCGGGGTCGCGTCGCCGGGCACGAGCAGGTCGACGACCTGCTCGAACTCCGATCGCACGTCGGTGCCGTCGTCGAGCAGGTTCCGCAGCACGGGACCGTTGGCGTGCATCAGCCGCATGCCGTCGAGCCGCTCGGGCGTCGTGCCGTCGATCCAGCGCAGCGCGGCCCGGCGCAGCAGATCGGGTGACGCCGGCTGCGCGCGGATCCACTCGACCAGCTCGGCCAGCTCCTTCCGGCGCTCGGTCAGGAGGCTCGTGACGATCGCCTCCTTGCTCGGGAAGTGGTAGTAGAGCGCCGACTTCGTGATGCCGAGCGCGGTGCTGATGTCCCTGGTCGAGGTGCCCTCGTACCCCTTCTCGATGAACAACCGCAACGCGACGCGCAGGATCTCGGCTCGCGTCTCGGTGCCGCTGCGCCGGTCCTCCCTCGTGGCCATGCGCCCAGTCTAGTTGCTGACCGACCGCCCGTTCAGCTAGCCTATCCACTGACCGACCGCCCGTTCAGTAGATAGGAGAAGTAACCATGACTGCACGAATCACGATCATCGGAGCCGGCCCCGGCGGCCTCCTCTGCGCCCGCGTCCTCCAGCGCCACGGCATCGAGGTCACCGTGTACGACGTCGACGCCGCCGTGGACGCCCGGGACGCGGGCGGCAGCCTCGACCTGCACGCCGACACCGGGCAGATCGCCATGTCCGACGCCGGGCTGCTGGACGAGTTCCTGGCGCTGTCCCGCCCCGAGTCACAGGCCGGGAGCCGGCTCGACCACCACGGCACGGTCCTCAAGGCCTTCGTGCCCGCCGACGACGACCTCGCCGCCCCGGAGATCGACCGCGGCCAGTTGCGCGCGCTGCTGGCGGCGCACGTCGAACCCGGCACCGTCCACTGGGGACACAAGCTGGCGCGCGCGGAACCGCTCGGCGGGGGCAGGCACCGGCTGGAGTTCGCCGACGGCTCGGCCACCGAGACCGACCTGGTGATCGGCGCCGACGGCGCCTGGTCCCGGGTCCGGCCGCTGGTCACCGACGCCACCGCGCGGTACACCGGCGTCAGCTTCCTCGACGTCCGCTTCGACGACGTCGACACCCGCCACCCCGGCGTCGCCGCGCTGACCGGCCCCGGGCAGATGTTCGCCAACGACGGCGACGGGCACGGCATCATCCTGCAGCGCAACAGCAACGGCCACATCCGCGGCTACCTGGTCGTGCGCGGCGACCGCATCGCGCTGCACGACCCCGAGGCGCTGAAGCGCTTCCTGCTCGGCGAGTTCGCCCACTGGGCCGACGTCTTCCGGCCTGCGCTGACCGACTGGGACGCCGTCGTCGAGCGGCCGATCCACGTCCTGCCCGCGCCGATGACCTGGCCGCACACCCCGGGCGTGACCCTGCTCGGCGACGCGGCGCACGTGATGGCCCCGTTCGGCGGGTTCGGCGCGAACCTCGCCCTGCTCGACGGCGCGGAACTGGCGCACGCGATCGCGGCGGAGCCCACCCTGGACGCCGCGATCACCCGCTACGAGAAGGGAATGCTCGCGCGGGCCGGTGAACTCGCGGTGGGCGCCAACCAGGCGCTCCAGGAGTTCGTCACCTCGGCCGACCCGGACGACGCGCCGGACCACGAGGCCGAGCACCGGCAGTACGAGGCAGCGGCCGCCGAGTACCGCCGCACCCGTTAGTCCCCGCGCAGGACCTCGGCGACCGCGGCGGCGGCCGCCACCACCTGGGGGCCCACCGCGTCCGCGTTGAGCGGCCCCAGCGCGATCACCCCGACCGCCGCGCGCAGGCCCGGCACGCCGCGCACCGGCGCGGCGACACCCGAGGTTCCGCGCTGTGGTTCGCCGGTGACCGCCGCCCAGCCGCGGCTGCCGCGACGCAGGGTCAGCGCTTTCCCGGCCGCGCCGACACCGATCGGGTGGCGCGCGCCGACCCGGTAGGACACGTGGAAATCGGTCCACGACGGCTCCACCGTGACGACCGGCTCGACCAGATCACCCTCGGCGATCGACAGGTAGGCGGTCGCGCCGGCCTTCTCCGCCAGCTCGCGCAGAGCCGGTCGGGCCGCCTCGCGCAGCTGCGGGACGACCTGACCGGCCAGCCGCAGCACGCCGATGCCCAGCCGGACCTTGCTGCCGTCGCGCCACACCAGGCCGCGCGCGGACAGCGGCACCAGCAGCCGGTAGACCGCCGCGCGGCTGGCGCCGATCGCGGTCGCCAGCTCCGAGATCGTCGCCGCGTCACCGTCGGCGTCGGCCACGGCCTGCAGCAATGCCAGGCCGCGGTCGAGGGTCAGCGAGCCTTCGGCGCTCACTACAGCAGGCCGAGCGCCTCGAGGTCGGCGACCGGAGCCTCGAAGCTGTCGCAGGCGTAGGACGCGAAGAGCGCGCGCACCGCCTTCGCGGCGGGCTCGGACAGCGACTTCGCCTCCGCGGCGAGTGCCTCGCCGTCGGTGGAGGCGAGCGCTTCGCGGACGTCCCCGCCGGACAGGCTGCGCGCCACCGCGACGAGCAGGTTCAGGAAGCCGTGGTGGGCGATGCCGTTGTCCGGGTCGTCGTGCCGGACCGCGCGGTGCAGGCTGTTGGTGGCCTTGAAGGAGGCGCCGGGCGAGCCGGACAGGACGGCGAGGAAGTCGGCGACCTCGTCGACGCTGGGGAAGTTCTCGCTGGACTGGCCGCCGCAGCGGATCTTGGGCCAGCTGCCGTGCTCGATCACCCGCCGCACGCCGTCCAGCCAGCCGACCCCGCGCCGCGGCTCGACCACGCGGATCACGTCCTCCGGCACGAACTCCGAGACGCGCTCCAGCCACACCTCGTCGACGTCCGAGGGCGCCGGCATCTCGACCATGCGCAGCGACAGCAGCTCACTGCGGGACTCGACGATCGAGATCGCCTTCGGCACGCCGCCGAGACCGGTGTCGATGATCAGCGACAGCGGCAGCGGCTGCTTCGGCTTGATCTTGATCAGCTCGGTGATCAGCTCCGGCAGGCGGGAGGCCTGGCACAGGAACACACCGAGCAGGCCCGCGTGGTCGCCCTCGCGGCCGGCCAGGTAGTTCCGCAGCGCGTCCGGCATGGTGGCCGTTCCGGGCGGGAAGAGCGCCGAGTCGTCTACGAGCCGCGCGAAGAGGGGCGGAATTCCGCGGGGGCCGGGGGGCGTGAGTTCCACAGCGCTTGACACATGGGACACGCTAGTAGCGTACGGGAACCGGACAAACGCGTACGCTCCCCGGACAGTTCACCGGAGGTTCACCACCGCGAGAACGGGATGCCCGGGCAGCCCGGCCACCACCCGGCGGCCCCGCTCCGGCACGCCGAGCACCCACAGGCGCCGCGTGTCGCGCACGTTGACCAGCAGGTCGAGCGGCACCCGCGGGAACCGGACCACCGCTTCGCCGTCGGGGAGCATCACGCGGCCGGTGGCTTTGCCGACCGCGCCCGAAGTGCCCGGCGTGATCGCGGTGTCGAGCGTGGCGTGCAGTTCCTGCCAGGGCTGCTCGCGCACGGCCGAGGACAGGGTGGCGACGCGGACCGGCATCAGCAGCCCGGTCACGGCGTAGACGACCGCGAGGATCATCGTGAACGTGCGGGTGCCGGGCAGGTCGGAGGCGAGGTTGCCCAGCGCCCAGATCCCGGCGGCCAGCAGCACGAAAGACCCCGCCATCCCCCACGACCGCTGCCGGACCTCGCGCAGGAACGTGGTCACCACCGGGTCCCGCAGGGCCGCCACCATGGGCCGCGGCTGCTCGGCCGATTCCACCGAGCCCGGCTCGGGTGCCGTCCGGATGCGACCGAACCGGCCGTTGATCCCGCCCGGCAACCCGACGAGCACGCGGCCGCGCGGGTCGGGGCCGATGAAGTAGAGGCGCCGCAACCCGGCCAGCAGGACCCGCTTCGACGCAGGCAGCCGCACGACCAGCCACCGCGGCTCGGGACCGGGCAGCGCGACGCTGACCTTCGACCCGGCCACCAGCAACTGCCCGGGGCCGGGGGTGAGCAGGACCACCGGGTGCGCGAGCAGCCTCCGGCAGGGCAGCACCCGGAAGAACAGCAGCCACAGCTGCGCGACGGTGACCGCGGCGAGGATCGTCGCCAAGCCGGCCGAGAGCGGGCCGGGGTCCAGCGCCACCACCGCAGCGCCCGCCACCACGTAGACGACCATCGAGTTGATCAGGCGGTTGCGCTGCTTGGTCACGATCTCGACGTCGAGCGAGTCCGCCGCGGCCGGTTCGCCGTGGCGCGGCTCGTGGACGAGGACGCGCTCCTGGGTGGGTTCCACACCTCCGAGTCGATCAAGCGGCCACCGGCGTTACCCGTCAGTCCAGCCGGACCTGGCCGAGCACCGGGTGACCGGGCACCCCGGCCGCGAGCTTGCGGCCCCGCTCCGGCGCGCCGAGCACCCACAGCCGCTGCGTCTCGCGCACGTTGACCAGGAGGTCGAGCGGCTGGCGGCCGAACCGGACCCGCGCGACCCGCCCGTCCGGCAGGGTCGCCCGCCCCATCGTGTTCCCGGTGCCCGTGGCGTGTGGTTCGACCGGCGTGTCCAGGGTGACGCCGAGTTCGGTCCACGGCTGGGTGCGCGCCGCCCGCGCGATGCTCCGCACCTGCAGCGGCCGGGCGACCCCGAGCAAGGCGTAGGCCACGCAGAACACGGCCGTCACGCCGTTCGGGCGCGGGAAGCCGAACGCCTCCGCACCCGCTTCGGTGAGCACCCACACGAACGCGCCGGCGACCAGAAAGGCCGTGGACACGAGCGCCGCCCGGAGCCGGAGTTCACGGACGAACGCGATCACCACCGCGTCCGGTGCGACCTCGTCGGGCGCCCGGGAGCCGGGCGCGGGTGCGGTCCGCACGCGGCCGAACTGCCCGATGATGCTGCCCGGGACCCGCAACACGAGCCGGCCGCGCGCGTCCGGCCCGAGCATGAACACGCGGCGCTCGCGCGCCAGCAGGAGCCGCTTCGAGCGGGGCATCCGCGCGACGACCCAGCGCGGCTGCGGCCCGGGCAACGCGATGCTCACCGTCCGGCCCGACACCAGCAGGTGCCCCGGCCCCGGCGTGAGGACGACGGCGGGCATCCGGAGCAGCCGGCCCAGCGGCCGGGTCCGGCAGGCCAGCGTCCACACCGACAACGCCGCCAGCGCGGTGAACACCGCGGTCACCGTCCAGACCGCGGGACCGGTGAGCCGGAACAGGACCGCCAGTGCGACCGGGAAGGCGTAGAACACGCTCGACGTGATCAGACGACCACGGGTCTTCTCGACGATCTCGACCTCGAGTGGATCGGTCGCCGCCGGTTCGCCGAGGTGCGGCTCGTAGACACGCTGCCGGGTGAATTCCACGGTCCGCCAGTCGGAGTGGCAACGGGGAACGTTACTGATCCACTTCCCTTCCTCCGTCACTCAGGTTAGGCTCACCTAAGTAGGAGGTGGTGGCCCAGTGACCGAGATCCGACGTCCGCCCGCACCCAGCCCCGCCGAGCGTGCGAAGACCATCGCCGTGCGGAACGGCCCCGGCGCGCTGCTGCCGACCGCGGGCGACCCGACCGGCAGCGACCGCGTGGTGCCCGAACTGCACCACGTCCACCCGAGCGGCAGCGTCAGCGTCCTGCTGCCGGACGACCACCCGCTGCTGACCCGCACCCGCGAGGCGGACCGCGGCGAGCTGGCCGTCGTGTTCGAACTCGCCGACCACGCGCCCGTCGACCTGCGGGAACCGATCCGCGGGCTGCTCTGGATCACCGGCTGGCTGCGGCACCTCAGCCCGGAGTCGGCCCGCGCTAGGGCACTGTCCATCGCCGAGACGCGGCCCGATCCGCGCCTGCTGGACCTCGGCCACGGCCTGAGCCTGCTGCGGCTCACGCCGGCCTCGCTCGTCCTCGCCGACGCCGAGGGCACCCATTCGCTGCGGCCGCACTTGTTCTCCGCCGCCGCGCCGGACCCGTTCGCCGGCTACGAGTCCGGCTGGTTGCGGCACCTGGAGACCGACCACGCCGACGTCGTCGGCCAGCTCGCCCGGCACATCCCCGAGGAGCTGCGCGGCGGCCGGATCCGCCCGCTCGGCCTGGACCAGTTCGGGCTGCGGCTGCGGGTCGAGTCCGGCGACGGCGACCACGACGTGCGCCTGGCCTTCGCCAAGCCGGTGCACAGCCCCGCCCAGCTCAGCACCGAGCTGCGGCGCCTGGTGGGCTGCCCGTTCCTGGCGCGGAACCAGGTGCGTGTGCAGCCCTAGCCGAGCTCCGGCGGGAAACCGCCGGTGGCGATCGGTCCCCACCGCTCGATCGTCACGCGGATCAGGCTCTTGTTCTGCTTGACCATCGCCTCGCGGTACTCGTCCCAGTCCGGGTGCTCGCCCGAGATCGACCGGAAGTACTCCACCAGCGGCTCGACCGCCTCGGGCACGTCCAGCACCTCGGCCGTGCCGTCGAACTGCACCCACGGCCCGTTCCAGTCGTCGGAGATCACGCACGCCGAAACGGCCGGGTTGCGACGGGCGTTGCGGGTCTTGGCGCGCTGCGGGTAGGTCGCCACGACGAACCGGCCCTCGGGGTCGATCCCGGCGGTGACGGGCGACAGCTGCGGCGTGCCGTCGGCGCGGGTGGTCATCAGGATCGCGCGGTGCCGGGGGCGGAGGAACTCCAGCAGTTCGGCGCGGTCGACGCGGTCAGCGGTCGCAATCTTGGCCATGTCTCCAGACGGTAGCGTGCGGACGTGCTCAGCTCCTGGCTCCGCCCCGAACGTCCCGCGATGCCCGAACCCGTGGACGCCGGGACCGCGCGGCGGCTGAAGATCGAGCTGGTCGTCGTCTTCTCGATCACGCTCGGCCTGTCCGGCGCGCGCAGCCTGCTGTCGCTGATCGACTCGCTCCTGCAGCCCGAACCGCTGTCCGACCAGCAGGTCGCGCTGAATGTCCCGCAGCGCGCCGCCGATCTGCTGGACCTGCTCGCCCAGCTGCTGTCCGCGGTGCAGCTCGTCGGGTGGGGCGCGCTCGGCGCGTACCTGCTGTGGCGCGGCGGGATGAAGCTGGCCGAGGTGGGCCTGGACCGCACCCGCCCCGGCCGGGACGTCCTGTGGGGCGCCGGATTGGCGGCGTTGATCGGCATCCCCGGGCTGGTGCTGTACTTCGTCGGCTGGAAGCTCGGCTTCAACCTCGCCGTCGTCCCGTCCCGGCTGGACGACACGTGGTGGCGCCCGATCGCGCTGACGCTGTCCGCGTTCGGCAACGCCTTCGCCGAGGAAGTCCTGGTGGTCGGGTACCTGCTGACCCGGCTGCGGCAGCTGGCCTGGCGCGAGAACACCGCGTTGTTCGCCGCCGCCGTGCTGCGCGGGTCCTACCACCTCTACCAGGGCTTCGGCGGGTTCGTCGGCAACCTGGTGATGGGACTGGTGTTCGGCCGCGTGTGGCAGCGGACCAACCGGCTGGTGCCGCTGATCGTCGCGCACACCCTGCTCGACGTGGTCTCGTTCGTCGGGTACTCGCTGCTCCGCGGACACGTCAGCTGGCTGCCCTGAACAGGCACTCAGCGCACTACGCTCAGCGCGTGACCACCAAAACCCCTCGGGTGGACAGCGAGGTCGGGCCGCTGCGCGCCGTCCTGCTCCACCGGCCGGGCAACGAGCTCACGAGGCTCACCCCGCGCAACAACGACAAGCTGCTGTTCGACTCGATCCCGTGGGTCGGCCGCGCCCAGGAGGAGCACGACGCGTTCGCCGAGGTGCTCCGCGGCCGCGGCGTCGAGGTGCTCCTGCTGGCCGAGGTGCTGCGCGAGGCGCTCGCCGATCCGCGCGCGCACGCCGCCGGGGTGCACGCCGCGGTCGACGACCGGCGCCTCGGCGAGGACCTGGGGGACGCGTTGCGCTCGCACCTGTCCGGTGTGGACGCCGCGACGCTGGCCGAGGTCCTGATGGCCGGGCTGACGTTCGAGGAGCTGCCCGCCGCCGATGGCGCGTCGCTGGTGCGCAAGATCCACCACCCGCACGACTTCGCGGTCGACCCGCTGCCGAACCTGCTGTTCACCCGCGATTCGTCGGTGTGGATCGGCGACCGGGTGGCGATCTCGTCGCTGGCCATGCCCGCCCGCCGCCGCGAGACCGCGCTGCTCGACCTCGTCTACGCCTACCACCCGCGGTTCTCCCACGCCTCGCGCGCGTACGGCGCCCACTCGGCGCCGGTCGAGGGTGGCGACGTGCTGCTGCTCGCGCCGGGCGTGCTGGCCGTCGGCATCGGCGAGCGCACCACGGCCGCAGGCGCGGAGTCGCTGGCGCGCTCGCTGTTCGCCGACGACATCGCCCACACCGTGCTCGCGGTCCCGATCGCACAGGCCCGCGCCACGATGCACCTGGACACCGTCTGCACGATGGTCGCGCCGGACGCCGTGGTGATGTACCCGCTGGCCCGAGACGAGCTGGTGGCCTTCACGCTGCGCCCGGACGGCGACGGCTCGCTGCGCGTGGACGGCCCGGAGCCGTTCCTGCACACGGCGGCCGAGGCGATGGGCATCGAGAAGCTGCGGGTGATCGACACCGGGCTGGACCCGGTGACCGCGGAACGCGAGCAGTGGGACGACGGCAACAACACGCTGGCGCTCGCGCCCGGTGTGGTGGTCGGCTACGAACGCAACGTGGAGACCAACGCGCGGCTGGCGGACGCCGGCATCGAGGTGCTCGCCATCGCCGGTTCCGAGCTGGGCTCCGGCCGGGGCGGGCCGCGTTGCATGTCCTGTCCCGTTGTCCGTGACCCGATCGGGTAATTAGGAAAGGCTAAGCTGAATTAGTACGTCCTAAATAAGCACTTCCTAATCTCGGTAAGCCTACCCAAACGAAATCGGAATCACCAGGGCCAAGGGGTTAACGATCAGCAAAATGGCCTATTCTTGAGTCATGGCGATGCTGAAGAAAGAACCGCGCTCCAAGTTCTACGAGCTCCTGCAGCAGCAGGTGCAGAACGAGTTCCACGCTTCCCAGCAGTACGTGGCGCTGGCGGTCTGGTTCGACAACGCGGACCTGCCCCAGCTGGCCAAGCACTTCTACCGCCAGGCGGTGGAGGAGCGAAACCACGCGCTGGCGATCGTGCAGTACCTGATCGACACCGATCACCACGTGGACATCCCGCCCACCGGCGAGGTCCGCAACGACTTCGCGGAGCCGCTCGAACTGGTCGAGCTCGCGCTGGAGCAGGAGAAGGAGGTCACGGCCGACTTCCGCACCCTGATGAAGGCCGCCCGCGCCGAGGACGACTACCAGGGCGAGCAGTTCCTCCAGTGGTTCCTCAAGGAGCAGGTCGAGGAGGTGTCGCAGATGTCCACACTGGTCAACGTGGTCAAGCGCGCCAACGGCAACATGTTCGAGGTGGAGACCTGGCTGGCCCGCGAGTCCGTCGGCGACGACGGCGCCTCCGACATGCCGCCGGTCGCCGGTGGCGCCCTGTAGGACCGCCATACCGCGGAGCGCACGAGAGCCCGGGCTTCGGCCCGGGCTCTTTCGCGTCAGCAGCCGGGCGGGGCGACCAGTTCCCAGTGCACGACGGTTTCCGCGGAATCGACGTAGAACGTGTAGTTGGCGCCCGATCCGGCGGCGGCGCTGTAATTCCCCGCACCGGCCGTCAGATCAGGATAGGCATTCCTCAGTTCGGCCACCGTGGAACCGGTGCCCACCTTTTCCGGAGTGCGCGCGCCGGTCGCGGTGAAGACCACCACTCCCCCGGTCGGCGAAATCGTCACCGACGCGACGTTCGCCGTGCCTTCGGTGAGCCGGTAGGTGGTGCATTCGGCAGGCGCCGTACCGGCGTCGGCGAGCAGCCCGGTCGCCTTGGCCTCGTCGAAGGTCATCCCCAGCCGCAACGGTCCGTAGCCGGTGGGGCCGAGCACCACCGCCGCGGGCTCGGGGCGCACGGTCGTGCGGCTGCTGCTCGACGGCGCAGGCGTGGACGTGCCGGCCGGCGGCGGCGCGGGCAGGACCGTGGTGGTCGACGACGGCGGGGGCGGCTGGGTGGGCAGTTCGGAGAACGACGGCGGCACCACGACCGGCCCGGGCGCTTCCGAGGTCGTCGTGGGGGCGGTGGTCGTGGGCTGGGCGGCCTGGTGGACGCCGGGGTCGTGGCGCTCGGCGACGAGACCGGCGGTGACGAGCAGGGCGGCGGTGAGGACACCCCCGGAGGCGGCGACGGCGGTGCGACGGCGACGGCGACGGCGGGCGCCGCGGACGATGGCGCTCTCGGCGCCCGGCGCGGGCGTGATCGCCAGCCGGTCGTCGTCGAACAACCGCCGCAGCTCGTCGCCGAGCTCGTCGTCGGGGTTCACCAGTCGTCCCTCCCTCCGGAGATCGAACCGATCTTGGTCCGCAGCGTCGCGATCGCCTTGCTGGCCTGGCTCTTCACCGTGCCGGCGCTGACGCCGAGCGACGCGGCGATCTCGGCCTCGGACAGGCCCTCGTAGTAGCGGAGCACGATCACCGCGCGCTGGCGCGGCGGCAGCTCGCGCAGGGCCTGCCACAGCGGCTCGTGCTCGAACGGGTCCACCGGTTCGGCGGTGCGCTGCTCGGGCAGGTCGGCGACCAGGCTCTCCCGCTTCAGGCGCCGCCAGCGGCTGATGTGCGCGTTCGCCATCGCACGGCGCACGTAGGCCAGCGGGTCGGCCGTCTTGCGTTGCACGTGGGTCCAGCGGGAGCCGATCTTCTCCAGCACGGTCTGCACCAGGTCGGCTGCGTCGTGTGGGTTGCCGGTGAGCGCGTGGCCGTATCGGAGCAGCCCGGGCAGGCTCGCCTGGACGAACTCTCCGAAGTCCGCCAGCTCCTCGCTCACCGCTGACCCCCTCCCCGCCGCGCGGCCGCCTCCCCAGGCGATGGCCGACGCGGCCGAGGTCACCGTATCGCCTCCCTCGACCGTGTGTCTTACCCCTTCGCCGAGTCCACGCATGACGGCCCCCTCAGGTTGTCCGGCGCGCTCTGAGGTGGACGCCTCAGCGTGGGTCTCGTTGCGCGAGGCGCGCGGGCAGCTCGAAGGCGCCGTCCGCGTTCGGCGGGAAGGGGTGCACGGCCACCACGGCTTCGGCGCGGATCGGGCCGTAGACGTGCGGGAACAGGATGCCGTCGGGGTGTGGCGGGTCGCCGGCCTCCCAGCGCAGCGGGACGTCCAGCCGCGCCGGGTCGATCTCCAGCAGCACCAGGTCCGTGCGGCCGCGGTAGAGCGCGTTCGCCGGGATCGCGAGCGTGCCCGGGTCGGAGCAGTGGATGAAGCCGACGGTGTCCAGGGACGGGGCGCGGTAGTCCGCGCCCGTCCACTCCGCGGCCGCGCAGAGGTGCAGGATCACTAGCGGAGCGTCAGCTGCCTGCCGACCAGGCCGTCGCGCGCACGGCGCTCGGCGGCGGTCAGCGGCTCGGCGTCGACCGACTTCAGGGCCTCCTCCAGGCGGGCGCCCAGCTGCTCGGCAGGCTCGGCCCACTCGCGGGCGTGCGCCTCGGGGTCCAGGTCCCACACCGGCACCAGCAGGCCGTGCGCGCGGAACGACCCGGCGTAGCGGGAGCCCTCGCCGAGCGACAGCTCACCGGCCGCGGACAGGCGCGCAAGCGCTTGCATCAGGCGACCCTCCGGCTCCGGCCGGACCCAGCGCAGGTGCGCCTTCTCGCCGGCCAGTACCCAGTACGAGCCGGTGCCAAGGCGCTCGGTCGGCATGATCGCCTCGTTGGCCCGCTCCAGCGAGACCTTGACCTCGCCGCTGGGGTCGGTGTCCTCGGGCAGCCACCAGTCGAAGTTCGAGTGCAGGGTGACGTCCAGCTCGGCGTCGGCCACCAGCAGGTCCTGCAGGCGCTCGCCGTCGGCGGGCGGGCTCGTGGTGTCCGGCACCGGCAGCACGTCGCCCGGCTCGGCCGTCAGCGCCCAGCGGATCGCGCGTCCCAGGTCGCGGCTCACGTCGCTGGAGCGGGTCTGCACCTGGAGCCCGACGAACACCTCGCCGTCGGTGCGCACGAACGCGGCCGCGGCCATCGGCAGCACGGTCGCCAGCGTGATCTTCCGCTCGCCCGCGTCCACAAGGGACAGCGGCGCGGTGGCCGACGGCACGAACTCGCGCAGCGCGATCAGCTCCGGCTCGGCGGCCAGCCCCTCGAACGGCTGCCCCACGAACACTTCGCGGACCTTCGGTGCCTTGTCCTTCTTCGGACCCCGCTTGCGCGCGCCCTTGCCCATCTCGCCTCCTCGGACTACAGGCCGCAGACGCTACCGAACCGGGCACGGCCCGCCGGATCGGGGGATTAGGCTCGGGTCGTGTTCGATCCCCGTGACCCCGCCTTCCTCGCCGACCCGTACCCGGAGTTCGCCCGCCTGCGCGCACAGGCGCCGGTGCACCAGCACGACGGGCTGGGCCTGGCGATCGCGGTGTCCCACGCGGCGGCGTCGGCGGTGCTGCGGCACCGCGGGCTGGGCCGGATCTGGACCGACGCGAGCCCGGCCGAGCAGTTCGTGTCGTTCAACCTGCTGCACCGCAACTCGCTGCTGGAGAACGAGCCGCCGGTGCACACACGGCTGCGCCGGTCGATCTCGTCGGCGTTCGGGCGCGGGCACGTCGAGCGGTTGCGGCCGACGGTGATGCGACTGGCGGACGAGCTGGTGGCCGGGATCGCCGAGGCCGGGTCGGCCGACCTGCTGGACGCGCTCGCGCAGCCGCTGCCGGTCGCGGTGATCTCCGAGCTGCTGGACGTGCCGGAGGCCGACCGGCCGCGGCTGGTGCCGTGGTCGAACGCGATCGTGAAGATGTACGAGTACGGGCTGCCCGAGGAGGGCCGGGTGGCGGCCGAGCGGGCGGCGACCGAGTTCGTCGAGTTCCTGCGCGAGCTGGCCGAGCGGCGCCGCCGGGAGCCGGGCGAGGACCTGATCACGGACCTGTTGCGGGCCGAGCTCACCGAGGACGAGGTGGTGGCCACCGCGGTGCTGCTGCTGATGGCCGGACACGAGGCGACGGTCAACGTGATCGGCAACGGGGTCTGGGCCCTGCTGCGGCACCCGGACCAGTGGCAGCGTCTCGTGGACGACCCGGGCCTGATGCCGGCCGCGGTGGAGGAGCTGATCCGCTTCGACTCGCCGCTGCAGCTGTTCGAGCGCACGGCGACCGAGGACGTGGAGATCGCGGGCTTCCGGGTGGCGAAGGGCGAGAAGATCGCCGCGCTGCTCGGCGCGGCCGCGCGGGACCCGGAGGTGTTCGCCGAGCCGGACACGCTGGACGTCGCCCGCAGCGAGGGCACGCACCTGGGCTTCGGCGCGGGGATCCACTACTGCATCGGCGCGCCACTCGCCCGGATCGAAATCGCGGCGGCGCTGGTCGCGCTGACCAAGCGGCTGCCGGGCCTGCGCCTGGCGGGTGAGCCGGAGCGCCGGCCGGAGTTCGTGATCCGGGGGCTGAAGAACCTGCCGGTGACGGTCTAGCGAGCCGCGCTTTCGCGGCCGGTCCCGGGATCCGCGCGAGGGGCGGCGCACGTCCGGCGGAGCGGCAGCCCAGATCAGCGCGCCGCGCCGGTGGGGCGTGCCGTGCGTAGCTCCGGCGCCGGGGCGCCCTTCACGGATCGCACCTGCAGCGGGCGCAGCCGGTCGGTGCGGACCGGCGCCAGCAGCGTCGTCAGGCGGTACACCAGCACCGCGGTCAACCCGGCCAGCACGGCGGCCGAGGTGTTCAGCAGGCCGGTCAGCAGCACGCCGTCCGCCATCGCCTGCACGCCATCCTTGAAGCGCCACCCGATGACCAGCACCATCAGCACCTCGTTGACCACCCAGGCCGCCCACCAGGCCAGCACCAGCCGCGACGGGCGGGGGCGGCGGTCCGGCTCGCGGCCCAGCACCAGGTGCTCCAGTTCGGCGAGGATGGAGCCCGCCATCACCAGGTTCACCCCCGGCACCAGCACCCCGGCGACCACCTCGCGCGTCGAGCGGGCCGGTTCCTGTCCGGCGGCTTCCGCGGCGGCACTGCGGGCGACCAGCAGCCACCACAGCGTCGCGGCGACGGCGATCAGCCCGAACACCACGGTCAGCAGCGAGGCGATGATCTCCAGCGCGTCGGAGAACGCCACGGTCGCCGCGTGCAGGGCCGTCGACCGGCTCATCACGAGCAGCCCGTAGCGCCAGAACTCGGCACCCGCCGCGACCGCGGCCAGCCCGGCGAGGAACCACAGGATCGTCACGGCATTGCGGTGCAGCACCCGCACGCGCTCGACCGGGCTCGGATAGCCGGACGGGGTGCCGGGCACCGCCGTCGGCACCCGCCAGGCCAGGTGCGGGAAACCCCAGCGCGGCGGCACGTGGTACGACGGCGGGCCGTCGTAGCGCTCGGCCGGGCGCGCCGGCCGGGGACGGATCGCACCCGGTGGAGGGTTCGCCACCCAGCTGACACGCGGTCGCGGGCGGTACGGCCTCGGGGTCGGGTGCATGGGACCTACAGGACCTCGGGCGGGCCGTCGTGCTCGCCGACGACCGGGCGGCCCTCGGTCTCCCAGGACTTCATGCCGCCCGCCACGTTGATCGCGTCCCAGCCGCTCGCGTTGAGCCACGCCGCGGCCCGCGCGGAGCGGCCGCCGGTGCGGCACACCACGTATAGCGGCTGGTCGTCGGGCAGCTGGGCCAGTTCGTCGGTGCGCGCGGGCAGCTCGCCGAGCGGGATGTGGACCGCGCCGGGGGCGTGGCCGGCGTCCCACTCGTCCTGTTCGCGCACGTCCAGCAACACCAGCCCGTCCGCGGGCAGTTCGGAGACGGACGCGGTCGGAATGTCACCTGGTTGCACGTTCACATACTGGCACGCGCACCCATCAACTGCACGTGAGCCCGAAAAAGGGCCACCCCCGTCGCCGGGAGTGGCCCTTTCCGCCGTCCGTCGGGTCAGTGCGCGGTGGCCTTCTCGGCGTGTGCGCCGGTCAGCGCACGCACCTCCATCTCGGCGTACTTCTTCTCGTTGCGCTCCTTCGACAGGACCGTGCCGAGGAAGCCCAGCAGGAACGACGCCGGGATGGACACCAGGCCCGGGTTCTCCAGCGGGAACCAGTGGAAGTCCACGCCCTTGATCATCGGCTTCGACCCGCCGGACACCGCCGGCGAGAAGACGATCAGCACGATGCAGATGATCAGGCCGCCGTACATGCTCCACAGCGCGCCCTGGGTGTTGAACCGCTTCCAGAACAGCGAGTACAGCAGGGTCGGCAGGTTCGCCGAGGCCGCCACCGCGAACGCCAGCGCGACCAAGAAGGCCACGTTCTGGTTCTTCGCCAGGATGCCGCCGACGATCGCGAGCGCGCCGATCACCAGCGCGGTGATCCGGGCGACCCGCACCTCGACCTGCTTGCTGTCGACCTGGCCCTTCTTGATCACGTTGGCGTACACGTCGTGCGCGAACGACGCCGACGCGGTGATCGTCAGGCCGGCCACCACGGCGAGGATGGTCGCGAAGGCCACCGCGGAGATGAACCCGAGCAGGATCGGCCCGCCGAGTTCGAGCGCCAGCAGCGGCGCCGCCGAGTTGGTCGTGCCCGGCGCCGAGTTGATCGTCTGCGGGCCCACGAGCGCACCGGCGCCGTAGCCCAGCACCAGGGTGAACAGGTAGAAGATGCCGATCAGCACGATCGCCCAGACGACCGACTTCCGCGCGTCCTTCGCGGTGGGCACCGTGTAGAAGCGCATCAGCACGTGCGGCAGGCCCGCGGTGCCCAGCACCAGCGCGATGCCCAGCGACAGGAAGTCCAGCTTGCTGGTCTCGGTCTTGCCGTACTGCTTGCCCGGGTTGAGCAGGGCGTCACCGGTCGCGCCGCCGCGTTCGACCGCACCCTGCAGCAGGTTCGACAGGTTGAAGCCGAACTTGCCCAGCACCCACAGCGTCATCGCCAGCGCGCCGAGGATCAGCAGGACGGCCTTGATGATCTGTACCCAGGTGGTGCCCTTCATGCCGCCGATGAGCACGTAGACGATCATCAGGATGCCGACGATCGCGATGACGGCGTTCTGGCCCCAGTCGCTCTTGATGCCGAGGAGCAGGTTGACCAGGCCGCCGGCACCCGCCATCTGCGCGAGCAGGTAGAAGAACGACACCGCGAGGGTGGACACCGCCGCCGCGGCCCGGATCGGCCGCTGCCGCATCCGGAACGCGACCACGTCGCCGAGCGTGAACTTGCCGGTGTTGCGCAGCAGCTCGGCGACCAGGAGCAGCGCGACCAGCCACGCGACGAGGAACCCGATGGAGTAGAGGAACCCGTCGTAGCCGTTGACCGCGATCGCGCCCGCGATGCCGAGGAACGACGCCGCGGACAGGTAGTCGCCCGAGATCGCGATGCCGTTCTGCGGACCGGTGAACGAGCGGCCCGCCGCGTAGTAGTCGGAGGCGGTCTTCGTGTTGCGGCTGGCGCGGAACACGATCACGAGGGTGATCGCGACGAAGATCGCGAAGATGATGATGTTCAGCGTCGGGTTGCTGCCTTCGACGCCCTGCGCCAGGTTCCTCACTGCGCGTCTCCTTCGATCTCACCGCGGATCTTGTCGGCGATCGGGTCCAGCTTGCGGTTCGCGTACCGCACGTAGAGCCCGGTGATGAGGAACGTCGACACGAACTGCAGCAGGCCGATGAGCAGGCCGACGTTGAAGTTGCCGATCAGCTTCGTCGACATGAAGCCGTGGGCGTAGTCGGCGAGCAGGACGTAGACGAGGTACCAGACGAGGAAGAGGACGGTCATCGGGAAGACGAAGGTCCGCAACCTCTTGCGGAGCTCGGCGAACTCGGGGCTCGCCTGCACCTTCTGCCAGTTGTCACCCGGACCCGTCTCGTCGACGAGGTCCTGGTCGCTGGTGCTCACGGGACAACCTCCCTGTGCATGGTCTCAACCTCTTCCGGTCGTGTGATGCGGGTAGATCTTGCCGCGAAACGTGAGTCTTGTTGTTAATCCTTTCGAGTGAATGATCTTACGGAGAGTTGACGATCTTACGCCGGTTAGACGTAGGAATGTCCATTTCGCGAATCACCAAACGGGCAAGATTTGCCGAAAAGTCAACCGACGGTAAACGAAACCGCCAATGGAGTGAAAGTCGCCCGGGTGAGAACTGGGGTCACTTGCGGTGTCGGCCGCGTCCCATCCGGGTACGCTCTTCGGCCTGCCCGAACCGCGCGACCGCCCGATCGCGCATGAACCCGAGCCGGTCCGGGGCGTGCAGCCGCAGCATCACGGCGTTCACGTCGGCCGGCTTGCCGTTCGGCGTCGCCAGGCTGACCAGGATCGTCACCGCGAACGCGACCGGCACCGTGATCAACGCGGGCTGGTCGGCGAACCACGGCGCCCAGCCCCCGGTGAACCGGCTGACCAGGTCCACCACCAGCGCACCGAGCACCAGCCCGCCGCCGATGATCATGCCCGCCATCGCGCCCGGCCAGGTCAGGCCGCGCCACCACACGCCGAGCAGCAGCAACGGCGAGAACGTCGACGCGGCCAGCGCGAACGACATCCCGACGCTCAGCGACAGGTCGTTCGGCCGCAGGAGCAGCGCCAGCGCCAGCGGCACCAGCGCGACCACACCCGCGGCGATCCGGAAGTCCAGCACCCGGCCCTTCGACAGGTCCGTCGACACCACGCCCGCCAGGCTCACCAGCAACCCCGACGACGTGGACAGGAACGCCGCGAACGCCCCGGCCAGCACGACCGCGCCCAGCACCTGCCCGGCCACCCCCGGCACCATCGCCGACGGCAGCCGCAGCACCGCGGCGTCCGTCTGGCCCGTCACCAGCAGCTCCGGCACGTACATCCGGGACAGCGCCCCGAGGATCGTCGGGAACAGGTAGAACAGCCCGAGCAGCAACAGGACGTGCACCGTGGTCCGGCGCGCCGCCCGGCCGTCCGGGTTGGTGTAGAAGCGGACCAGCACGTGCGGCAGGCCCATCGTGCCGAGGAACGTCGCGAAGATCAGCGAATACGTCTGCAGCAGGTCCCGCACGCCCTCGGAACCAGGGTGCAGCCAGTCGGAGTTGGTGACCTCCGCGTCGCTCACCGTCGGGACCGGGGTGCCCGCCGCGAACCACACGCGGGTGCCCTGCGGCAGCTCCTGCGTCGAGCCCTGCACCCAGATCTCGTCGTGCGGCGCCGGGTCGCCCGGGTGCTCGATCAGGACCTGCGTCAGCGTGCCGACCTCGAAGGCGACGTCGGTGCGGATGTCCACAGTGGTCTGCGCGGCGAACACCGGCGGCGCGGGCGACCCCAGCGAACCGGCTGGCCCCGGCTTGCCACCTGCCAGGAACACCGCGCACAGCACGAACGCGGGCAGCGCGATCGCGAACAGCTTCAGCCAGTACTGGAACGCCTGCACCACGGTGATCGCGCGCATGCCGCCTGCCATCACGTTCACGCCGACCAGCACGGTGACCGTCACCGCGCCGACCCAGCCCGGCACGTTCAGCACCGTCGTCAGCGCCAGCCCGGCGCCCTGCAGCTGCGGGACCAGGTAGAGGATCCCGATGAACACCACGAACGCGGTGCCGCACCGGCGCAGCGCGACCGACTCCAGCCGCGCCTCCAGGAAGTCCGGCAGCGTGTAGGCGCCCGAGCGGCGCAGCGGCGCGGCGACGAACAGCATCAGCGCCAGGTAGCCGGCGGTGAAGCCGATCGGGAACCACAACCCGTCGGCGCCGTCCTTCAGAATGATCCCGGCGATGCCGAGGAACGACGCGGCGGAGAGGTACTCACCGGAAATGGCGGCGGCGTTGCGGCGCGACCGCACCGTGCGGCGCGCGACCAGGAAGTCGTGCGTGGTGTTGGCGAACCGGGACGAGCGGTGACCCAGGTAGAAGGTCAGCACGGCGACGGTCGCGATGCCGCTCAGCGCCCACGGGTTCAGCTGCACGATCCGGATTGTCCCCTGCCCCGGCTCCGGCTCCGCGGGCCGGTCACGACTCGATCATGTCCACGAAGTCCCGCTCGTGCCGCTCGGCCAGCCGGTTGTAGGCCAGGCCCGCGAGCAGCAGCAACGGGAACGGCAACAGCCCCAGCAGCAACCACGCCAGCGGCACGCCGACCACACGCAGCGCGGCGAACCCCGGCCACAGGTAGAAGGCCAGCGGCAGCGCGCCGAGCAGCACCAGCACCAGCGCGCTCAACCCGAGCGCGGTGCGCAGCTGGTGCTTGACCAGGTCGCGGATCAGCAGCTCGCCCCAGCTGGTCTGCTGCTCCAGCTCCAGGCGCGCGCGCAGCGTCGGCGTCGTCTTGCGGGAACGCGGATCCGCCAGCACCACCCGCTGCCGCTTCGGCGGTTTCGCCGGCTCCGGCGGCGCCTCGGGCGGCGGCGCGGGCGGGATCGGCTCCACCGACGCCGGCTGGTAGTTCTTGCCCAGCGTCGGGTCCGGCTCACGCACCCCGTCCGCGCGACGGTGGAAGTCCTCGGTCATCGACCACCCGTGAGTCGGTCCTTGAGCTCACGGGTGTGCCGCCGGGAGACCGGGAGCAGCTTCTCCTCGTTGCCGATCACGACCTGGTAGCCGCCCTGCCCCATGCGCAGCTCGGTGATCAGGTTCAACGCGACCAGGAACGACCGGTGGATCCGCACGAACCCGGCCTTCTCCCAGCGCTCCTCGAGCTGGGTCAGCGGGATGCGGACCAGGTGGCTGTTGCCGTCCTTGGTGAACAGGCGGGCGTAGTCGCCCTGCGCCTCGACCCAGCGCACCGAGGAGCGCGGCACGAGCTTCGTGGTCCCGGCGAGCTCGACCGGGATCACCTCGTCGTCGTCCGGCGCGGCGGGCGCGGCCGCGCCCGGCCCTGGCGGGGCCACCGTCTTCAGCTTCTCCAGCACCCGCTCGACCGCCCGGTCCAGCCGGTGCTGGTTGCACGGCTTGAGCAGGTAGTCCACCGCGCCCAGGTCGAACGCGTTGACGGCCTCGTGCGCGTGCCCGGTGACGAACACCAGCACCGGCGCGGGGCTCATCGCGGAGAACACGCGCGCCATCTCCATGCCGGACAGGCCGGGCATCTGGAGGTCGGCGAACACCGCGTCGATCGGCGGCAGGCCCCGCTCCTTGCGCTCACGCACCTCCGGGTCCTCCGAGGCCAGCACGCGCAGCGCCTCGGAGGCGTCGACCGCGGTGAACACGCGACCGATGTGCGGGTTGCCCCGCAGCGTGTCGACCAGCAGGTTCAACCCGTGTGGCTCGTCGTCCACGGCAAGGACGAGCAGTCTTCTGGTGTCTTGTTGCGCACTCACAGTGACTCGCATCCTGCCTACTGCAGGTTGTGATGTCCATACCGCGAGCGGGCGAGCGCTTTCAAATCCCGTAGCGTGACCAAGCAACTCGCTGTGCGACCGCGTCCAGGAGCGCCTGGGCGGCTGCCGGCGCGCCGATGCCGAGCCGGGCCAGCAGCGGTTTCTTCGGCTCGGCGATCGTGATCTCGGCGTCCGGCCAGCGCTGCTCGACGACCTCCCGCAGGTTGCCGATGCCGTCGACCAGGCCCAGCTCGACGGCCTTCGCGCCGAGCCAGACGTCACCGGTGAACAGCTCCTCGGTGTCGGCGAGCCGGTCGCCGCGGCGTTCCTTCACCCACTCCACGAACATCTCGTGCAACTGTGCGTGCATCTTCTTCAGCCACTCGACGTCCTCCGGCTTCTCCGGGGCGAACGGGTCGAGCCGCTTCTTGTTCTCACCCGCGGTGTGCACGCGCCGCTCGATGCCGAAGCGCTCCAGCAGACCGGTGAACCCGAACCCGCCGCTGATCACGCCGATGGAACCGACCATCGACGTGCGGTGCGCGTAGATCTCGTCCGCCGCGCACGCCAGCCAGTAACCACCGGAGGCCGCGACGTCCTCGCAGAACGCGATCACCGGCACGCCCGGCTTCTTCGCGGCGAGCTGGCGGATCCGCTCCGCGACCAGCCCGGACTGGGTCGGCGCGCCGCCCGGCGAGTTGATCTGCAACGCGACCGCCTTGAGCCGGTCGTGGTCGAACGCGCGGGTCAGGGCGGACTCGACGGCCGCGAGGTTGATGGTGCCGCGCGCGAGCGGCGAGGGCGTCGGCGTGATCACCCCGTGCAGCTTGACGACGGCCACCACGTCCTTGCGGTCGCCCCGGTCGCCGATGCGCGAAATCCTGCTGCTCAGCCTGTCCGTCACGCTGGTCATGGCGCCAGGTTACGGACTCCGTCCGGTTTGTGCAGACGGCCGTTGCGGGCGGGCTCCGGCGGGGCTTCCGCGTAGTCCGGCAGGTCGGTGCGCACGCCGGGCGCGAACTTCGGCACCCGCAGCGTCACCTTCATACCGGCGCCCGGCGCGGTCTCGACCATCAGCGCGTACTCGTCGCCGAACAGCTGCCGCATGCGCGCGTTGATGTTGCCCAGCCCGACGTGCGCGCCGGTGCGGTGCGAGTTGCGCAGGTCGGCCAGCCGCGCCGGGTCCATGCCGATGCCGTCGTCCTCGACGCTGATCAACGCCTCGGTGCCGTAGTCGGAGGCGGTGACGGTGACCATGCCGCCGGTCGGCTTGTTCGCCAGGCCGTGCTGCACCGCGTTCTCCACGAGCGGCTGGATGATCAGGAACGGCACCACGACCGACAGCACCTCGGGCGCGATCTTCAGCCGCACCTCGAGGCGGCCGCCGAACCGGGCCCGTTCGATCGTCAGGTAGCGGTCGATGTTGCGCAGCTCGTCGGCGAGCGTGGTGAACATGCCGGAGGTGCGGAACGAGTAGCGCGTGAAGTCGGCGAACTCCTGCAGCAGCTCGCGCGCCTCCTCCGGGTCGGTCCGGATGAGCGCGGAGATCGTGTTGAGCGCGTTGTAGATGAAGTGCGGCGAGATCTGCGCGCGCAGCGCCTTGATCTCGGCCTGCTGCAACTGGTGCTTGGACTCCTCGAAGCGGGCCAGCTCGAACTGGGTGGTGACGAACTGCGCGACCGCGTCGGCCATCTGGATCAGGCGCTTGCCGGAGCTGCGGCCCACCACGATAAGCGCCGCCTCGACCTCGTCCTCGACGAGCAGCGGCACGATCACCGCGGTCTTCATCTTGCAGGTGCCGCGGTGGTCGCACGGGACGTCGTCGTGCGAGACGACCTCACGACGGGCCTTGCGGATGGACATCATCACGGCGCTGCTGAGGTCGAGGTAGTGGTCGTTGGCCTCGCCGTCCCAGGACACCAGGGTGCCCTCGTTGTCGGTGATGCCGACGGCGACGCACTTGAGCAGTTCGAGCAGCTGCGAGGTGATCCGGTCGGCGCTGGCCTGGTCGAAGCCCTCGCGGAGGTCCGGTGTCGCGCGGGACATGTGGTAGACGGCTTCCAGAACCGCGTCCTCGATCGAGCTGCTCGGCTTGCGGGTCCGCGCCAGCACGACGATCAGGACGATCAGCAGCACACCCGACACGCTCCACGGGATGATTTGCGAGATCGGCAGACCGGACACGGCGTCAATGCTCTGCGCTCGTGACGCAAGGTGCAAGCTCTTCAGCGCACTTTCTGTGCTGACTTCGCCACCCTGCGGGGTGAGGCGCTACTTGAGCAGGCGCGACAGGCGACGGTCCGCGAGCGGCTTGCCGCCCGTCTGGCAGGTCGGGCAGTACTGGAAGGACTTGTCGGCGAAGGAAACCTCACGCACCGTGTCCCCGCACACCGGGCAGGGCAGGCCGGTCCGCGCGTGCACCCGGAGGCCGGACCGCTTCTCGCCCTTGAGGCGGGCGGCGTCCTGGCCCACCGAGCGCTCCACCGCGCTCGTCAGGATCTGGTGCACCGCCTCGGCGAGCCGGTCCAGCGCGTCGTCGGACAGCTTGCCCGCGGTCGCGAACGGGGACAGCCGCGCGGCGTGCAGGATCTCGTCCGAGTAGGCGTTGCCGATGCCCGCGATCAGCGACTGGTCGGTCAGCGCCCACTTGAGCCGCTCGGTGCGGCCCGCCAGCAGCTCGGCCAGCGAATCCCGGTGCAGCGACAGGGCGTCCGGGCCGAGCCGGGCGATGCTGGGCACCTCCTGCGGGTCCCGCACCACCCACACCGCCAGGCCCTTCTTCGTGCCCGCCTCGGTAAGGTCGAAGCCACGGTCTCCGAAGTGGACACGCAGCGCGATCGGGCCCTTGCCCGGTTTCGGCGGCGCCGGCGAGAGGTTGTCCGCCCACCGCAGCCAGCCGGCGCGCGCCAGGTGCACCACCAGGTGCAGGCCGTCGCAGTCGAGGTCGAGGTGCTTGCCGAACCGGCCCGCCCCCGTCACCTCGCGCCCGTGCAGGTCGGTGTAGGGCGGGTCGAACGTCTTCAGCACCGCCAGCGACGCCACGTCGACGCGGCTGACCAGCCGCCCCACCGCGTGCTCACGCAGGTGGTACGCCAGCGCTTCGACCTCGGGCAACTCCGGCATCGCTACTCCATCGGCCGCAGCGGGCCCTCGAAGTCCGGGCCCGCCTCCCGCTGGATGGTCTTCGCGAGCCTGGTCAGCTCGCTGCGCACGCGGAACATGCCGGAGATGATCCCGACCCAGCGCTCGGGCGGCGGCTCGCCGGTGACGCCGCCGTCGGTCTCCGCGACGACCGTCCACGGCCGGTTCAGCACCCACCGCAGCGGGAAGAACACCGCGATCAGCAGCAGGCCGTAGATCACCCACGGCGGCACCACGACGGTGTCGGGCAGCCAGGCGACGAGGATGACGGCCAGCAGCACGCACACGGCGAGCATCGCGATGCCCGAGGTGTAGCTGCCGGAGATGTCCCGCTCGAAGTCCTCGGCGGTTGCCGGGCGGCGCCATTCCATCTGCGCCCGGACGACCCACTCGCGGCCGTCGCCTCCCCGCACCACGCGGTTCATCTTTCGCTGCCTCCCGCCACGGTCGTTCGCCCGTCCAACCGTAGCGTGGCCGCGGCCCGCCGCGCGAGACGCGGACGGAGATCGACTACTCGGATGACCCCCGGCCGGAGTGCCCGTGATCCCGGTCCCGCCACAGCCACCACGGCGCGGACCACGACGGCGGCCCGTGCGACTCGGCCTGCGTCGGCTTGTCCTTGTCCCGGCCCCAGCCCTTGCCCGGCTTGTCCCGGGTCGGCGAGTCCTCGCTGGAGTACGGCGTGGCGTCCGTGGTCGGCAGGTCGTCGCGCGCACTGCCGCGGGACGACGACTGCGTCGGCTCGACCTGGTCCGACCGCTCGCCACCGGTGCTCGAACCGTCGGTCTGCGGCTGCTGCCGCGCGGGCGGCCCGGCCGGCTCGATCGACTTCGCGGGCGGCTGCGACTTCTCCACGACCGTGCTCGGCAACGGCGCGCCAGGGTAGGGCAGCGTCACCTCGTCGGGCGCGATCAGCACCTGCGGCGGCGAACTCAGCCGCGACTCCGGCTCCGCGATCCGCAACTCGACCCCGCCCTGCTCGGGCAGGCCGATCGGCTGCGAATCGTCGACCATCGCCGGGCCCACCGCGAACCCGACCACACCCGCGGCCGTGGTCGACGCCAGCGCCACGCCGATCTTCAGCTTCGACACCAGCACGGTCTTCAACGTGGTCAGCACACCCGACGTCGCACCGCCACTGGCGGCCGTGCCCGCGGCGACGGCGGTGGCCGGCACCAGCAACGCCACCGCACCGGCGTGCGCCCGCAGCGACGAGCAGACGTCCCGCAGCTCCGCGTGCATCGCCCGGCAGGACGCGCACCCCAGCAGGTGACCGCGGATCCGCCGCGCCTCGGCACCGGTGACGCTGCCCGCGGTGTAACCGCCGAGCTTCTCGATGACCCCGCGGCAGCTGACGTCGGAAATCCGGTTCATCGCCAGGTGCGCCTGCAGGTACGCGGCACGCAGGCCCTGCCGGGCCCGCCGCGCCAGCGCCGCCGTCGCGTTCGCGCTCAACCCGAAGTGCGGAGCCACCACCGCCGGCTGCTCGCCCTCGACCTCGGTCTGCCACAACACGGTCCGCCAGCGCTCCGGCAGACTCGTGAAAGCGGTGGCGATCAAGCTGTGCTCCGCGGTGCGGGCGTGCGCGTCGGCGCCGGCCCCCGCGCGGTGCGTCAGCTCGTCGTCGGTGACCGGCACATCGCGGCGCGCGCCGTGCCACTCCCACGACACCCGGCGCGCCACCGTCAGCAAGTACGCGCGGATGTGCTCCTTCGGGCCGTTCCCGCGACGCAACGCCTGCAACACGCGGAAGAACGTCTCGGCGGTGATGTCCTCCGCCTCGGACGAATCGGCGGCCAGACTGCGGGCCAGCCTGCGGACGGCGGAAGCGTGCAGCTCGAACAACTCGCGGAACGCGGCATCCTCACCGGAACGCAGCCTGCTCAACAGAGCCTGCTCGTCCTCCGATGCCATGCGCTGTTCCGGCACCGCCGCGTCGTCCGTCATGCGGCCAGCCACCTCCTCCCCCGCGGGACTAACCCGTTCGGTTGAATGGAGACACCATACGGAGCGAAACGCTCGCCGTCACCCCTTGTACTCCCGGAGTGACCGAGTTCCCTCCGACAGGGCGACGCACACCTCGCAGCCACCCAAGATCACCCCAAAATGGCCACCCCGTCAACCCGGCGAATCGCGTCCGTATAGACTGTCCATCGCACCGGTTGACCCGGGGCACGCGGACGTAGCGCAGCTGGTAGCGCATCACCTTGCCAAGGTGAGGGTCGCGGGTTCGAATCCCGTCGTCCGCTCGGGACACAGGGCACCCCTGCTCGCGCTTCGCGGCTCGCCGGGGTGCCCTCGTCATTTCTCTGGGGGTCGAACCCCCAGGCCCCCGCCAGGGAGGCTTCGCCCCCTGGACCCCCTCCCGGTGCCGGAATGGTGCGTTTGTCGCCATCGTGGGTTTTTGCGCTTCGTGATCCGCTCTTGCGCCCCCTGAGGGCCGGCGTGAGCTGCGGATTTTCTTGAATGACCGGTTTCTCGTTGAGGTTTTTCGGCTGTTGACTTGCTGTTCAACTTTTTCACCTGATCGTGTGGCCGCGTGGGGTCAGGGTGGGTGGGGTTTCTCGTTCACTGGAGGTTTTCTTGTCTGGAGTCACTCGGCGGCGGGTCTTGGGGGCTGGAGCTGCGGCGGCGGCCTCGGCGTTGATGCCGCCCAACGTGCAACGGGCGCTGGCCCAGGAAGCGCCGAAACGCGGATCCCTGCGGGACATCGAGCACGTCGTCCTGCTCATGCAGGAGAACCGCTCGTTCGACCACTACTTCGGCACCCTCTCCGGCGTCCGCGGGTTCGACGACCCGGACGCGGTGCGGCTGCCGTCCGGGCGGTCGGTGTTCTACCAGCCCGACGCGCAGAACCCGGCGGGCTACGCGCTGCCGTTCCACCTCGACACCCACGCGACCAACGCCCAGAAGATCCCGTCCACCTCACACGCCTGGCAGGTCCAGCACGATTCGCTCAACGGCGGCAAGATGGACAACTGGCTGCCTGCCCACCGCAAGGCCGACGGCAAGAACGGGCCCTACGTCATGGGCTACCACACCCGCGCCGACCTGCCCTTCCAGTTCGCCCTCGCCGAGGCGTTCACCATCTGCGACAGCTACTTCTGCTCCGTGCTCGGCCCCACCTGGCCCAACCGCATGATGTGGATGACCGGCACCATCGACCCCGACGGCGAACACGGCGGGCCGATCCTCGACAACAAGGCCCCGGCTGGCGGCTACACCTGGAAGACCTACGCCGAACGGCTCACCGAAGCCGGCATCAGCTGGAAGGTCTACGAACAGGACGACACCTACGGCTGCAACATGCTGGAGAACTTCGCGGCCTTCCGCAACGCCGCGCCGGACTCCGAACTCGCCGTCAACGGCCTCACCCACCGCCCCGAAGGCCAGTTCGAGTACGACGCGCGCAACGACAAACTGCCGACCGTCTCCTGGATCATCACCACCAGCACCCAGTCCGAGCACCCCGACTACACACCGGCCGACGGCGCCGCGTTCGTCGCCAGCAAGATTGACGCCATCGCGGCCAACCCGGACGTGTGGGCCAAGACCGTGTTCATCCTCAGCTACGACGAGAACGACGGCCTCTTCGACCACGTCGTCCCGCCCATCCCGCCCGCGGGCACCCCCGGCGAGTTCGTCACCGGCACCTCACCCGGCGGCACCAAGGGCAACGGGCTGTGGATCGGCGGCGGCTTCCGCGTGCCGTGCATCATCGTGTCGCCGTGGACCGCGGGCGGCTGGGTGTGCAGCGAGAACTTCGACCACACCTCCCAGCTGCGGCTCCTCGAACGCGTCACCGGCGTCGCGGAACCCAACATCTCCGCGTGGCGGCGGTCCACCTTCGGCGACCTCACCTCCGCGTTCCGGTTCCACGAGGGCGGGACGAAACCGCCGACGCTGCCGGACACCAGCGGGCCGCTGACGCTGTCCCGGTACGAGGCGGCGAACCTGCCCGCCCCGGCGATGCCGCCGACGGTCAGCGAACCGCCCACCCAGGAGAAGGGCCACCGGCCCCGGCTGCCCCGCCACTGAACTCTGCCACTGAACCCGGGCCTGGGGGCAGCTCCGGCGGCCCTCAGGTCTCCCGGCGGATCATGCGGCCGGCGCCGGCCGCGACGGTCGTCGCCAGTACCCAGCCCATCGCGGTGAATCCGTTCGACACCCACTTGTCCAGGTCGTGCATGTACCAGCGGCCCTTGTTGCCGAAGTCGACGATCGGCACCAGCAGGTCCAGCGTGTACAGCACCGGGTTCCACTCCAGGCCCGTCTCCTGCTGGTCGACCGCGCACCGCGGGCCGCTCACCATGTACCGCACCGGGTCGTTCACACACGAGTCGGTGCCCGTGCCGAAGTAGACGCTGCCCGCGGCCAGCAGCGCGATCAGCCAGGCCAGCGCCCGCACCGGGCGGTAGCCGTAACCGACCATCCACCGCTGCAGCCAGCTCCACAACCGCACACCCGGGCCGAGCACCCGGTAGCCCTGCGCGAGCGCTTCATAGCGGTACTGCTGCTTCTTGAACAGCACCGTCGACGCGTGCTCCTCGTTGCCGCTGTTGCGCAGCATCGCGGCGAGCTGGTCGTAGGGGCCCGGCCGGTACCCGGCCATCGCGGTGCGCAGCCGCTCGATGCGGTCCCGCACCGCGGCGTCGTCCTTCATGTCGATCGGGCGCTTGAGGACGTCGTAGCGGAAGTCCTCCAGCTCGATGCCGCCCTCGGCCTGCCAGAAGTTGTCGTTGTCCTCCAGCGTCTGGCAGTGCGCGTGCCGCAGCACGATGCTGCCGGTGGCGGGCTCGGCGAAGTTGAGCAGGAACTCGTCCGCCCCCACGTCGCTGGCGTCCAGCGCGATCGCGTGCTTGTTGTACGAGCCCAGCACCGCGCCGGTGAAGTCGATGCGGCGGCCCGCGGTGGCGCCGTCCATGTTGACGCCGCCCTCAGCGTGGAACGGCTGCTCGCCGGCGCTGGTGAGCGTGATGTCGCGGCCCACCTTCACCGTGCGCAGGTCCACCGAGAAGCTGGTCCGGTTGCGCACCGCCGGCTTGGTGACGTCGGTGCCGTAGAGGTACACGCTGCCGCCGACCTCGACGCCCTGCAGCCGCAGCGTGCCCTCGATGGTCGCCTCGTGCAGGTGGAAGTTGCCCGCCACCGTCATCCGGCGGGCGGACAGGACGTCGCGTTCCGCGTGCCGCAGGCGCACCCGCCCGGCGAGCAGGTTCCCGCGGACCGTCACGTCGGCCATCCGCAGCTGGCCGGACGGGATCTCCAGGCCGGTCGCCTCCAGATCGCTGCTGATCTGCGAGCCGTCCAGGTGCAGCGCGCGGTCGTAGTACGGCTCGACCGAACCGCGCGGCACCGTGATGCGCGCGCGGGCCAGGCGCAGGGTGCCGCCGATCTTCGCGTTGATCATGCGCAGCGTGCCGACCGCGGACAGCCCGTCCGACAGCTCGACGTTGCCGTCCACCTGCCACCGGTCGCCGACCAGCGCCGGCCACGGGTCGACGTACGGGTCGCTCGACTTCCACGCCTCGACGACGATCCGGCCCTGCTGCTCGCTCTGCAGCTCCGCGGCGCGCAGCACGATGTCGCCGTTGACGCGCATGCTCGGCAGGTGCAGCACACCGTGCGCGGAGAACGGCTGCCGCGTGCTGGCCGCGCCGTAGTTGTCGACCTCGCACAGCAGGCTGCCGCCGATGTGCGCGCCGTTCCCGTCGAGCGCGAAGCCGTCCGGGTTGCGCAGCTTGGCGCCGGAGAAGTTCACGTTGCCGCCGGTGCGCATGCCGGGGAGCCGGACCTCGCCCTCGGTCTGCATGCGGTAGGCCAGCAAGGCGCCGGCGATGATCAGCCGGTCGGCCTGGATCGCGCGGCCCTGCGGGTAGTCGACCGCCGTACGGGTGAGGACTACGGATCCTTCGACGACGGCGTCGGTCAGGTTGATGGCGGCGTCCGGCACGCCGCGCTCGCGGGTGTCGCCGCGCTGCACCGCGGTCTCGCCGTCGTCGCTGCCCGGCAGGACCTGCACGACGCAGCGGATGAGGCGGACGTCGTTGCGGCTGCGCAGGTTGCGGGCCTTGAGCCCGGGCAGCCAGCAGCGCCGGAAGACCAGCCCGAGGATCTTGGCCTCGCGCACGTCCGGCGGGTGCTCGAAGCGGCAGTTCTCGAAGCGGAACAGGCAGTCCAGGTCCGCCCCGCGCAGGTCGAGCCGCCCAGTGATGTAAGCGTTTTCCACGGCGACGATCGGGGCGTTGCTGGTCTGCTTGCGCCAGCGCAGCAGGCCGCCGCTGCCGGGCTCCAGCAACGGTCTGAGCAGCTCCTCCGCGGCGAGGTGGTAACGCCGGTCCGGCACTCCGCGGAAGGGATCCAGGGCAGGCAACTCCCGCTCCGCCTGACCCGGCTGGCCTACCGGCATCCGTGAATCCCCCTCCTTCACCCGCCTGCCCACAAGGCTCCGACGAACAGGCGACGCCGCGGGTTCCCGGGCCGGTGCGCTAGAAGCCTATCGCCACTTTGATGGCCGCGGCAGCAACTCCGGTGCCGATCGCGGTGGCCGCTCCGAGTGCCCACTTGCCCGCCCGCTGCAGACGGCTCAGGGTCTCCGGGCCGTCGCCGCGCTCGGCCGCCTCCGCGGCCGCACCGATCTCGGCCACGACGGCGTCGTGCTCGCGCGTCGTCGCCTGGCGCTTCAGCTCCAACCGGAGGATCTCCAGTTCACCGGCCAGCCTCGGCAGATCCAGGCGGTCACCTTCGCCCTGCCAGACCTGCTGGAACGTCATGTCCTTCGCGCGCGCGTTTCGGCCGACGGCGCCCGTCTGGCCGGAGACCTCGTACTTGTCGCCCATCACAACCTCCATCGCGGTCTCGCGGGTCGTCGAGTCGTAGTCCCCCTCGAGATCGACGAGGAAGGACGCGTAGCGGTCGACCGCGTCCTGGTCGGTCAGCTCCAGGAAGTCCTGCTCGAAGAGCTCGAACTCGGTGGCGAGGACTCCGGGCAGCTCCTCCGTCCCGCGCACCAGCCGAGGCTGGTACTCGTCGGGGATCGCCGGGTGGTGACGGTAGCCGGGATCGGCGGTCAGTTCGATCGTCGGCACGCCCGCGGCCGTCGCGAAGCCGGTCAGGTGATCCCGGGGCTGCCCGCTGGACGCGAAGGTGACCAGCACGGAAGCGGACCGGATCTCGTCGAACGGCCGCCACGGCGGTGCGTCGGTCCGCTGGTCCAGGACGCCCACCTCGTACTCCGCGTACTGCGCTATCCAGCGCGCGGTCGCATCGACCAACGGTTCCGGAGCGGACTGGACGATGAGGCAGGAACGGCGGCGGCCGAGCGGCACGTAACCGCCGGGTGGCGTCGAGGCCAGGTAGGCCTTGAAGAACCTCAACGCCTGGCGGTGCGCCGGGGCCTGGCGCAGGAACGACCGGTAGGAGAACCGTTGCTGCGGAACGTGCGGCGATACCGCGTCGTTCGGCAGGGTGTCCTCGATGAAGACGAGCACAGGGAACCCCGCCCGCATCGCCAGCGCGAGTTCGAACAGGATGTGCGGCGACGTGCCGTCCTCGCGGCGGCTCAGCACGGCGATCATCCCGTCACTGGCGTTGAGGTGGCGCTGCAGCTTCGCGCCGTTCACCGAGTCCGATGGCGGATCGAGGCTGGGCACCAGACCTTCGCTGCGCATCAGACGGCCGAAGTAGTCCACGATGCGCGCGTCCCGCTCGCGGTAGCTGTGCGCGAAGTACAACACCGGCATCCGGGCACCCCTCCCCGCGACGATCGCCACCTGGTTCGGACGATCGTCGCGGACGAGGGGGGTCCCGCGCTACTACTCGTCGACGTGGGCCGGGTTCAGCACGCGCGACAGGAACGTCTGCGTGCGCTCGTGCTGCGGGTCCGCGATCACCTGGGACGGCGGCCCCTGCTCGACCACCACGCCACCGTCCATGAACAGCACCACGTCGGCCACCTCACGCGCGAACTGCATCTCGTGGGTGACCACCAGCATCGTCATGCCGTCGCGGGCGAGCTGGCGCATCACGGCGAGCACGTCGCCGACCAGCTCCGGGTCCAGGGCGGACGTCGGCTCGTCGAACAGCATCACGTCCGGGTCCATGGACAACGCACGCGCGATCGCGACGCGCTGCTGCTGGCCGCCGGAGAGCTGCGTGGGCAGCGAGCGCTCCTTGCCGGTCAGCCCGACCTTGCGCAGGTTCTCCATCGCGATCCGCTCGGCCTCGGCCTTGTCCCGCTTGAGGACCTTGCGCTGCGCGATGGTGAGGTTGTCCAGCACCGACAGGTGGCTGAACAGGTTGAACGACTGGAACACCATGCCGATGCCCCGCCGCGCGCGGTCGATGTCGATGTCCGGGTCGGTGATCTCGAACCCGTTCACCACGACCGAGCCCTCGTTGGGCTCCTCCAGCAGGTTCACGCAGCGCAGCAGCGTCGACTTGCCCGAGCCGGACGGCCCGATGATGCAGACCACCTGCCCGCGCCGCACCTCCAAGTCGATGCCCTTGAGCACCTCCAGCCTGCCGAACGCCTTGTGCAGTCCGGACACCTGGACGATCACGTCGCCGGTCACGCTTCGACCTCCAGTCCGCGCTGGCTCTTGCGCCCGGTGCGCCGCTCCAGGTACCGGGACAGGTAGCCCAGTGGGATCGTGATGATCAGGTAGCACAGCCCGGCGAGCAGGATCGGCGTCAGCGACCCGGTCGCGTTGAGGCCCTCGCGGCCGAACTTCGTCAGCTCGTACTCGTCGCGGGCCAGGCCCAGCAGGTAGATCAGCGACGAGTCCTTGGTGAGCAGGATCAGCTCGTTGGTCAGCGGCGGCAGGATGATGCGGAACGCCTGCGGGATGACGATCGAGATCATCGCCCGCCCCTGGGACATGCCCAGCGACCGCGCCGCCTCCCGCTGACCCGCCGGCACCGCCTGGATGCCGGCCCGGATCGTCTCCGCGATGTAGGCGGAGCCGACCAGGCCGAGCGACAGCATCACGGTCGAGTAGATGTCGAACTTCAACCCGAACGCCAGCGGCGCACCGAAGCCCAGCGTGATGAACACCAGCAGCGCCGGGACCCCGCGGAAGAACTCGATGTAGACGGTCGCGATCCAGCGGTACGGCCCGACCGGCGACAGCTTCATCAGCGCCAGCACCAGACCGACGGCCAGCCCGAACGCGAACCCGAGCGCGGTGTAGACGATGGTGTTGACCAGCGCCGTCGTGATGACACCGGGGAACTGCGCGCGGGCCGCGTCGACGTTGAAGAACGCGCGCTGGATCTCGCCCCAGTCGGCCACGAACGCCGCGACCAGGATGACGATCACCAGCAGCGCGTACTGCGCGCCCCGGAACAGCTGGGCGCGTTTACGGCGAGACATCGCCACGGTGGAACTCCTCGCAGAAGTGGCTTCCGGTTACTTGCTTTCCGGCAGCTTGTTGAACCACTTCTGGTAGATGGCGTCGTAGCGGCCGTCCGCCTTGGCGGCGTTGATGACCTCGTTGACCTTCGCCAGCAGCGCGCCATTGCCCTTGCGCACGGCGACGCCGTACTGGTCACCGGTCTTGAACTCGGTCGTCACCTCGACGTCCGGGTTGGTCTTGAGGAACTCGTAGTGCACCGAGTTGTCGTTGATGCCCGCGTCGACCTGGCCGGTCTTGACCGCGGTCTGCTCCAGCGCGAGGTCCTCGAACTGGACGATCTCGTAGCCGTACTGGGCCTTGTTCGCCTCGGCGTAGTCCTCACCGGTGGTGCCGAGCTGGACGCCGAGCTTCTTGCCGCGCAGCTTCTCCAGGCTGTCGATGCCGGAGCCCTTCTTGACCAGCAGCGCCTGGTTGGCGTCAAAGTAGCCGACCGAGAAGTCCATCACGGCCTGCCGCTCCGGGGTGATCGTCATCGCCGCGGCGGCGACGTCGCACTGCCCGGTGTTGAGCGACTCGCCCGACTCGATGCCCTCGAACGGGGTGTCGAAGATCTTCTGCTGCACCCCGAGGTTCTGCGCGACCATGTCCACGAGGTCCACGTCGAACCCGACGGTCTTGTCACCCTCGGTGAACTGGAACGGCGCGTACGGCAGGTGTGTGCACGTGGTGAGGAAGCCGGTCTCCTTGAGGCTGATCTCACCGCCGGCCTGGGTGTCGCCGCCGGTGTTGACCTCCTGCGCGCAGGCCGTCGCGGTCGCCGCGATGGCGAGCGTGGCCGACAGAACAAGCGCATTGCGTAACGATCGACGCGACACGGTTTACTCCTAGTAGGTCATACTTATCGAGTGCACGCATCCTGCCACTTGTTGACGGTCACGCACAGCATCGAGTGGTTACGGCCGCATTTCGGGTCTACCCGGTAACCAGTCGGTAACACGCGGGTGACAGCGCGTGCGTGCGGCGCGGTCGTCCCCGTTATGCGGGCAGCTTCGAGTTCACGACGAACGACGGCGACGCCGCCACGTCCTCGATCCCGGTCGACCGCAGCTGAGCAGCCGGCGGTCAGCCGCGGGCGTGGGCGTCCAGCATGTGCGCCACCGCCTCGGTGAGCCGCTTCGCCTGGGCCAGGTGCAGCCACTCGTCGGGGACGTGGGCGTTCGAGTCGGGGCCCAGCGCGCCCGTGACCAGGAACTGCGCCTCCGGGTACTTCTCGCCCAGCAGGCCCATGAACGGGATCGACCCGCCGAGCCCGACGCTGCGCCACGGCGCTCCGAAGACCTCGTCGCTGACCCGCTCCAGCGCCGAAGTTAGCCACGGCGACGGGTCGGGCGCGTTCCAGCCGTTCGCGGACTCCAAACCGGACAGTTCGACCACCGCGCCGTAGGGCACGTCCGTGGTCAGCGCCTTCTCCACCGCGTTCAGGGCCGCCGCCGCGTCGGCCGTCGGCGGGAGGCGGAAGCTCAGCGCCAGCGTCGTGTGGTCGCGCAGGACGTTGCCCGCGTTCGCCGGCTCCGGGAAGCCCTCGGCGCCGATCACCGACAGCGTGGGCCGCCACGACTGGTTCAGCAGCAGCTCCAGCTCGTCGTCCGACACCGGGCGCATCCCGGGCATCAGCGGGAACGAACCACTGATCGCGCCGGGGGCCACGGCGACCGTCGCGGCCGCCTCCTCACGCCGGTTCGCCGGGATGTCGACGTTCAGCTCCGCCAGCTTGATCTCGCCCGTCTCGGCGTCCTCGATGCGGTCCAGCAGCTGCCGCAGCACCCGGAACGAGCTCGGCACCACGCCGCTGGCGAGCCCGGAGTGCGCCGCCGCCTGGAGCACCCGCACCGTGACGTGCACCTGCGTCATCCCGCGCAGGCTCGTCGTCAGCCACAGCCGCTCGTAGTCGTTGCCGCCGGAGTCCAGGCACACCACGAAACTCACGCGGCCCAGCCGCTCGGACAGGTGCTCCAGGTACCGCGGCAGGTCGGGGCTGCCCGACTCCTCGCCGGTTTCCAGCAGGATCACCGATCGCGCGTGGGCGCCGCCTGCCGCGTGCACGGCTTCCAGCGCGGCCGTCGCCGCGTAGCCGGCGTACCCGTCGTCCGCCGAGCCGCGGCCGTACAGCCTGCCGTCGCGGACCACCGGGGTCCACGGGCCGAGCCCCTCCGCCCAGCCGCCGACCGGGGGCTGCTTGTCGAGGTGGCCGTAGAGCAGCACGGTGCCGCGGTCCTCCGCGCCGGGCGTCGCCGGGACGTCGACGAGCAGCACCGGGCTGCATCCGTCGAGCCGCACCACGTCGAGCGTCGCGCCGGGCAGACCGCGCCCGGCGATCCAGTTCTGCACGTGCCGCACCGCGGCGTCGAGGTGCCCGTTGGCAGCCCAGTCGGGGTCGAAGGCCTGCGACAGGGCGGGGATCTCCACCAGGCCGGACAGGCTCGTCAGCACCTCGCCGTCCCAGAGGCGCTGCACGGTTTCACGCACGGTCGTCTGCTCCACCCGGGCCATTCTGCCAGCCATCGCCAGGTCACAGTTCGGCTCCGCATTGGCCTCCACCCGTGACCGCTAGCCACCTTCCGTATTCAATGTGATCTCAATCACCCACATTGGGGACAAAACGCCCGGTTCGACGAGGAACGGAGGGCACGCCTTGTCACCACCCGTGCTGGCGGTGAACAACCTCGAAGTGGTGTACGACGACGTGGTGCTGGTCCTCCGGGGCCTCAGCCTGGAGGTCCCCGACGGCGCGATCGTCACGCTGCTGGGCGCGAACGGAGCGGGCAAGACGACCCTGCTGCGGGCGATCACCGGCCTGCTCGTGCCACACCGCGGCAAGATCACCAAGGGCACGGTCCGCTTCCGCGACGAGGACATCACCGGCGCCGACCCAGCCGTCGTGGTGCGCAAGGGCATCGCGCAGGTGATGGAGGGCAGGCGGATCTTCGCCGAGATCACCGTCGACGAGAACCTGCGCACCGGCGCCTACACCCGCCGCTCCCGCACCGAGGTCCGCGAGTCCTACGCCAGGGTGATGGACCTGTTCCCGGTACTGAAAGAGCGCCGCCGCTCGATCGCCGGTTACCTCTCCGGCGGCGAGCAGCAGATGCTCGCGATCGGCCGCGCGCTCATGGCGTCGCCGAAGCTCCTGTTGCTCGACGAGCCCTCGCTCGGTCTCGCGCCCAAGCTGGTCGAGCAGGTGCGGGACATCATCGTCGAGATCAACGGCCAGGGCACCAGCGTCCTGCTGGTCGAGCAGAACGCCGTGATGGCGCTGTCGATCGCCGGGTCCGGCTACGTCGTCGAAACCGGGAAGGTCGTCAAGGACGGCCCCGCCGCCGAACTCCTCGCCGACGAGGACATCCGCGAGTTCTACCTCGGCGCCGCCCAGCACGAGGAGCGGCGCAGCTTCGCCGAAGTCAAGAGCTACCGGAGGAAGAAGCGATGGAGCGCGTGACCACCAGCGACCCCGCACCCGCCCGGGAGGACGAAGCCGACACCGATCGACCGATCCTCGAAGTCCGCGACCTGACGCTGCGGTTCGGCGGGGTCACGGCGCTGGACGGCGTCAGCTTCGAGGTCGGCCGCGGCGAGCTGTTCGCCGTGATCGGCCCGAACGGCGCGGGCAAGACGTCGATCTTCAACTGCCTCAACGGGGTCTACCGCCCGCAGGAGGGCAGCATCACGCTCGACGGCCAACGCCTGGTCGGCCGCGCGCCCGCCGCGATCGCCGCGATGGGCGTCGCGCGCACGTTCCAGAACCTCGGCCTGTTCGAGCACCTCACGCTCATCGAGAACCTGATGCTCGGCCGCCACCACCTGATGCGCACCGGGTTCGGCACCGGGATGCTCTGGTGGGGCCGCGCGAAGCGGGAGGAGGTCCGGCACCGCGCGGCCGTCGAGGAGATCGTCGAACTGCTCGAACTCGAGCCGTACCGCCGGATGCCCGCCGGGATGCTCCCCTACGGCGTCGCGAAACGCGCCGAACTGGGCCGCGCGCTGGCGATGGAACCGTCGCTGCTGCTGCTCGACGAGCCGGTCGCCGGCATGAACCTGGAGGAGACCGAGGACACCGCGCGCTACCTGGTCGAGGTCCGGCGGGAGCTGGGCCTGGCGATGATCCTCGTCGAGCACGACATGCGCCTGGTCATGGACCTCGCCGACCGGGTGCTCGCCCTGGACTTCGGCGTCGCGATCGCCACCGGCAAGCCGTCGGAGATCCAGAACCACCCCGCTGTCATCGAGGCCTACCTGGGCGGTGCGCGATGAGCACGGCACTGGCCGCTCCCCCGGACGTGCGGACGCTGCCCGCGCGCCTGCTGGAACACGCCCGCACGCTGGGCGACAAGACCGCGATGCGGGAGAAGCACCGCGGCCGCTGGCGCGAGTGGACCTGGTCCGCCTACGCCGAGCGGGTCGCCAACGTCGCCGCCGGCCTGCGCGAACTCGGCGTCGAGCCGGGCGACCGGGTGGCGATCCACGCCGAGAACCGGCCCGAGTGGGTGGTCGCCGACCTGGCCGTGCAGGGCATCGGCGCGATCAGCATGGGCGTCTACCCGACCTCGCCCGAGACCGAGGTCGAGTACCTGCTGTCGCACTCCGGCGCGAAGGTGCTGATCGCCGAGGACGAGGAGCAGCTGGACAAGGCGCTCGCGGTGCGCGGCAGACTGCCCGACCTGCGGCGCCTGGTGGTGATGGACCCGCGCGGGGTGCGGGTGGAGGCGCTGCCCGACCTGATGACGTTCGAGCAGCTGGAACGCCCGCGGGACAACGCGTTGCGCGACTACCAGGAGTCGGTGTCCCGGCTCGACCCGGACGCCACCGCGATCCTCGTCTACACCTCCGGCACCACCGGACCGCCCAAGGGCGCGATGATCTCGCACGCCAACCTCGTCGCGGCCGGGCGCACCTTCATCGACGCGCTCGGCGGCGGCCCGGACGACGAGGTGCTGTCCTACCTGCCGCTGTGCCACATCGCCGAGCGGCTGACCTCGGTGATCGACTCGGTGTGGGCGGGTTCGGTGGTCAACTTCGGCGAGGGCGGCCCGTCCTTCCTCAACGACCTGCGCGACGTGCAGCCGACGGTGTTCCTCGGCGTGCCGCGAGTGTGGGAGAAGATGCTGGCGGGCACCGAAATCCGGATGGCCGACGCCTCGCGGCTCAAGCGCGGTCTCTACCGGTTCTGGCTCAAGCAGGGCCGCCGGATCGCGCCCCGCCGCGTGACCGGGCGGCTGTCCGCGGGCGACCGGTTCCGGCTGTGGCTCGCGGAGTTCCTCGTTTTCCGCGCCCTGCGGGAGAAACTCGGACTGGTCCGGGTCCGCACCGCGTTGTCCGGCGCCGCGCCGATCGCGCCGCAGGTGCTGGAATACCTGTGGGCCATCGGGGTTCCGGTGCGCGAGGGCTACGGCCAGACCGAGAACACCGCGCTGGCCACGCTCACCCCGGACGGCGACGTGCGGCTCGGCGCGGTCGGCAGACCACTGCCCGGCGTGGAGGTCCGCATCGCCGAGGACGGCGAGATCCTCACCCGCTCGGCCGGGGTGTTCCAGGGCTACTTCCGCAACCCGGAGGCCACCGCGGCGGCGGTGGACGCGGACGGCTGGCTGCACACCGGCGACGTCGGCGAGATCGACGCCGACGGCTTCCTGCGGATCACCGACCGCAAGAAGGACATCATCATCACCGCGGGCGGCAAGAACATCTCGCCGTCGGAGATCGAGAACCGGCTGAAGGTCTCGCCGTTCGTGCGCGAGGCGATCGTGATCGGGGACCGCCGCAAGTACCTCACCGCGTTGATCGGGATCGAGGCGGAGACGGTCGGCAACTGGGCGACCCGCCGCGGCCTCGCGTACACGACCTACGCCGACCTGTCGGCCAAACCCGAGGTGGTGGCGCTGATCCAGCAGGTGGTCGACGAGACCAACCGGGAGTTCTCGCAGGTCGAGCAGATCAAGCGGTTCTCGTTGATCGGCAAGGAACTCGACCACGAGGCCGGCGAGCTGACCGCGACGCAGAAGGTCAAGCGACGGGCCATCGAGCTGCGGTTCGAGCACGAGATCGAGGCGATGTACCGGTGACGACGTTCCTGCAGAACTGCTTTGCCGGACTCGCCCTCGGGTCCACCTACGCCCTGGTGGCGCTGGGTTTCGTGGTCATCTACAAGTCGACCGGCGTGATCAACTTCGCGCAGGGCGGGCTGCTCGCGCTCGGCGCCTACCTCGGCTTCACCTTCGCCAACAACCTGGCGATCGCCTTCGGTGTGGCGATCCTGCTGGCGTGCGCGTCGGCGGCCCTGGTGGGCGCCGGGTTCGAGCGGATCGTGCTGCGGCGCATGGTCGGCCAGCCGCCGTTCGCGGTCATCATGATCACCATCGGCCTGCTGTTCGTGCTGGAGCCGCTGATCACCGCGATCTGGGGCTTCGACAACCTGCAGGTCGAGAACCCGTGGAACATCCAGACCGTCGAAGCAGGCGGGATCGTCTTCGGCGTCCGGGACCTGTGGACGATCGGGCTGACCGCGGCGGTCGTCGTCGGGTTCTTCCTGTTCTTCCGCTTCACCTCGCTCGGCCTGGCGATGCGGGCCACCGCGTTCGACCCGGAAGCGGCGCTGGCGCAGGGGATCAGCGCACGCCGGGTGTACGCGGTCTCGTGGGCCATCGCGTCGGCGCTGGCCGCGCTCGCCGGGATCACCATGGCGGCCGGGCCGGGCGGGCTGTCCCCGTCGATCGGGTTCATCGCGCTCGCGGCGTTCCCGGCGATGATCCTCGGCGGCCTCGACTCGCCCGCGGGCGCGGTGCTCGGCGGCATCGTGATCGGGCTCGCCGAGGCGCTCACCCGCGGCTACCAGGACCAGTTGTTCTCCTGGGCGGGCGACAACGTGTCGATCATCGTGCCCTACCTGCTGATGATCGTGATCCTGCTGATCCGGCCGTACGGCCTGCTGGGAACCAAGGACGTACGGAGGATCTGATGCCCAAGCCGCACCGCAACCTCGTCCGGGACTACGCCCAGGACCTGCGCCTGTTCGGCTCGCCGATGTCGAAGTTCGGGCTGGCGCTGATGATCGCGGCGTTCCTGGTGCTGCCGACGGTGCTGCAGGACGACTTCTGGCTGTCCGTGCTGATCTACGCCGGCATCACCGCGGTCGGCGCGATCGGCCTCAACCTGCTCACCGGCTACTGCGGGCAGATCTCGCTCGGGCACGCGTTCTTCATCGGCGCGGGCGCGTACGTGACGGCCAAGGTCGGCGGCGACTTCGGCCTGCCGTTCCCGCTGTGGCTGCTCGCGGCCGCCGGGATCGGCGCGTTGCTGGGCGGGCTGATCGGGCCGTTCACGCTGCGGCTGCGCGGCCACTACCTGGCGATCGTCACGCTCGGGCTGGTGTTCGTCGGCGAGCACCTGTGGCGCAACCTCGACGACTTCACCGGCGGCAACTCCGGCACCTCGGTCAACGCCGACGTCGCGATCGGGCCGGTGAACTTCGCCGACCTGTCGATCTTCGGCGAGAGCTACTCGCGCAACCAGGGCTGGTTCTGGCTGGTCTGGGCGCTGGTCGGGCTGGTGGCGCTGCTGGTGAAGAACCTGGCCCGCACCCGCCCCGGCCGCGCGCTGCAGGCGGTGCGGGACCGCGACCAGGCCGCCGAGGTGATCGGCGTGCGGGCGGGCCGGTACAAGATCGGCGCGTTCATGATCTCCAGCGCGATCGCGTCCGTCGCGGGCGCGCTGTTCGGGTCCTACCAGCAGTTCGTCAGCCCCGACGAGTGGAACCTGCTGCTGTCCATCCAGTACATCGCGGTGATCATCGTCGGTGGTCTCGGCACGATCTTCGGATCGGTGCTCGGGGCGCTGTTCGTCGGCGCGCTGCCCGCGTTGATCGACCGCTACAGCGACGTCATTCCCGGCGTCCAGACGAGCGTGGGCGATTCGGGGTTCATCAGTGTGTTCGCCCTCAACCAGGCCATCTTCGGGTTGCTGATCGTGCTGTTCCTGGTGCTCGAACCACGCGGGCTCGCGGGCATCTGGCTGCGCGTCAAGACCTATTTCAAGGCCTGGCCGTTTTCCTACTAGTCCTGGAGGCGTCCATGAAGAGAACGCGGATCGCGGCGGCACTGGCCGCGGCGACGCTCGTGCTCGCCGCGTGCGGCGGCGCGGGCGACGACGAAGGCGGTGGCGGCGGGCAGGCCGGCAACCCCGGCGCCACCACCGGCTTCGACGGCACCACGATCAAGCTCGGCGTGCTGTCCCCGCTGTCCGGGCCGGTCGCGGTCATCGGGCAGCCGCTGACCTCGGGCAACAAGGTCTGGTTCGACGCGCTCAACGCGCGCGGCGGCATCGCGGGCAAGTACAAGGTCGAGCTGGTCCAGGAGGACACCCAGTACCGGCCGGAAGTGGCGGTGCAGCAGTACAACAAGGTCAAGGGCGACGTCGTCGCGTTCACCCAGCTGCTGGGCACGCCGTCGACGCTGGCCGTGCTGCCGCAGCTGCGCGCGGACAAGATGCTCGCCGCGCCCGCGTCGCTGGACGCGCTGTGGGTGCGTGAGGAGAACCTGCTGCCGGTCGGCGGCCCGTACCAGGTGCAGTCGATCAACGCCATGGACCACTACCTCACCGAGGGCGGCGGCACCAAGGACGACAGGATCTGCACGATGGTCCAGGACGACGTCTACGGCGAGGCGGGCCAGGCCGGGATCGACTTCGCGGCGAAGAGCTACGGCTTCACCGTGGCGAACACGCAGCGCTTCAAGTCGGGCACGGAGAACTACGCCGGGCAGATCGGCGCGCTCGCCGGCGCCGGCTGCCAGATGGTGTTCCTGACCGCGACCCCGACGGACGCGGCCAAGATCTGGGGCACCGCGGCGCAGGCCCGGTTCGCGCCGAAGTGGTACGGGCAGTCGCCGAGCTACACGTCGGCGTTCGCCAAGTCCGCGATCGCGCCGTACCTGCAGCAGTACGTCACGATCGTCGCCGAGGGCACCGAGTGGGGTGACAACTCCGTGCCCGGCATGGCCGACATGGTCAACCGGAAGAACCAGTTCGCGCCGCAGCAGGAGCCGGACTACTACTTCGCGTTCGGCTACAACCAGGCCCGCGCGATGACCGCGGTGCTGGAGAAGGCCGTCGAGCTGGGCGACCTGTCCCGCGACGGCATCCTCAAGGCGTCCAGCGAGCTGGGCACGGTGTCCTTCGACGGCCTCACCGGCGACTACAAGTACGGCCCGGCCGACACCCGCAACCCGCCGCGGTCGAGCACGCTGTTCAAGGTCGACCCGTCGAAGCCGTTCGGACTCGCCACCCTCAAGTACAACTTCAGTTCACAGGCGGCACAGCAGTACCAGTTCACCAAGGCCAACCTGTAACCGGGTGGCGTGACGCAGGTCACCAGCACCACCGAGACGGGCCACCTCCCGAGCGCTCCGCGCGATGGAGGTGGCCCGTCCGTCACTTCCGGGCAGGTGAGCGCGCGCCTCCAGGGCCGACTATCGGTGGGTCGTCGGTCGGGCTTCCGAGCGTTTGCCCAGCTCAGGGCGGACTTCCACAGCAACAAATCAGGCGCGGACCTGCACTCGCGGGCCTGGTTCGTGTCAGGATGTTCCCCGTAAGCCGTCACGGCCGACGGCTGCCGAGCGCTTCGGATCCGAAACGTCGGTGGCCGCCGGTCAGCCATCAGCGGCCGCCACAAGCGGCCTCGTGGCAGGACACCGAGGAGAACGCGCATGCCGTCCCCCGAACAGTGGACGCACCCGGAGCCCGGCGAAGGACCGGCCGCACAGGCCGCACAACCATCGCGGGAGCAGGTGATCGCCGGTTTGCGAAACACGGACGCTGGTGGCGCTGAGGTGACTCAGCTGCTCACCCCCGAAGGCGAGCGGATCGCTTCGCCGCAGTTCGACCGCTACATCTCCGACGTCGACCCGGAAGCGCTGCGCGGGCTCTACCGCGACATGGTGCTCGTCCGCCGGGCCGACCGGGAAGCCAACGCCATGCAGCGCCAGGGCCAGCTCGGCATCTGGGTCCCGCTGCTCGGCCAGGAAGCCGCGCAGGTCGGCTCCGGCCGCGCGCTCAAGCCGCAGGACATGGCCTTCCCCAGCTACCGGGAACACGGCGTGGCCTACACCCGCGGCGTCGACTTCAAGGAACTGCTGGGCATCTTCCGGTGCACCGACCACGGTGGCTGGGACTTCCAGGCCCACGGCTTCCACCCGTACACCATCGTGATCGGCAACCAGGTCCTCAACGCCGCCGGATACGCGATGGGCCAGAAGTTCGAGGGCAAGGTCGGTGACGACGACGGCGAGGCCACGATCGTCTACTTCGGCGACGGCGCCACCTCGCAGGGCGACGTGCACGAGGGCTTCGTGTGGGCCGCGGTGTACGACGCGCCGCTGGTGTTCTTCTGCCAGAACAACCAGTGGGCGATCTCCGAGCCGACCGAGCGCCAGTCGCGCCTGCCGCTGTACCAGCGCGCCCGCGGGTACGGGTTCCCCGGCATCCGCGTCGACGGCAACGACGTGCTGGCCTGCCTCGCGGTGACCCGGTGGGCGCTCGAAGAGTGCCGCCACGGCAACGGCCCGGTGCTGATCGAGGCGTTCACCTACCGGATGGACGCGCACACCACCACCGACGACCCGACCCGCTACCGGCTCTCCGACGAGCTCGAGGTGTGGAAGCACAAGGACCCCATCGAGCGCGTGCGGGTGCACCTGGCGCGCAGCGGGTTCGCCGACCAGGCGTGGTTCGAGCAGATCCAGGCCGAGGCCGACGCGTTCGCCGCGGACCTGCGCGAGTTCTGCTTCAACATGCCCGAACCGCCGCCGGAACGCGTGTTCGCCAACGTCTACGCCGAACCGTCGCCCGTGCTCGACGCGCAGCGCGACGAGTACCTGTCCTACCTCGCCGGTTTCGTGGAAGCGGGTGAGCGCTGATGGCCGCCCCCGTCAAGTCCCCTGTGGACGGTGCCGTGCCCGCGGTGCAGAAGCTGACCATCGGCAAGGCCCTGAACCTGGGCCTGCGTGCCGCGATGGAGGCCGACGACAAGGTCATCGTCCTCGGTGAGGACGTCGGCAAGCTCGGCGGCGTCTTCCGCATTACCGACGGGCTGCAGAAGGACTTCGGCGAGCAGCGCGTACTGGACACGCCGCTGGCCGAGTCCGGCATCATCGGCACCGCGGTCGGCCTCGCCGTGCGCGGGTTCCGGCCGGTGTGCGAGATCCAGTTCGAGGGCTTCATCTTCCCCGGCTTCGACCAGATCTCCTCGCAGCTGGCGAAGCTGCACTACCGGACGCAGGGCAAGGTCAAGGTCCCGGTGGTCGTGCGGGTGCCCTTCGGCGGCGGGATCGGCGCGGTCGAGCACCACTCCGAGTCGCCGGAGTCGCTGTTCGCGCACATTCCCGGGCTGAAGGTCGTGTCGTGCTCCAACCCGGCCGACGCGTACTGGATGATCCAGCAGGCCATCGATTGCGACGACCCGGTGCTGTTCTTCGAGCCGAAGCGGCTCTACCACAACGGGCAGCTCAAGTCCGAAGTGGACACCAACACGCCGCCGGGGCCGCTGTTCGCCTCGCGGGTGGTGCGCCAGGGCACCGACTGCACGCTGGTCGCCTACGGTCCCTCGGTCAAGGTGTGCCTGGATGCTGCCGAGGCCGCGGCGGAAGAGGGCCGGTCGCTGGAGGTCATCGACCTGCGCACGATCTCGCCGCTCGACCTCGCGCCGGTGTTCGAGTCGGTGCGCCGCACCGGGCGTCTGGTCGCGGTCAGCGAGGCGTCGTCGGAATCGTCGATCACCTCGGAGATCGCCGCGCGCGTGCAGCAGGAGTGCTTCTACTCGCTGGAGGCGCCGGTGCTGCGGGCCACCGGGTTCGACACCCCGTACCCGCCGTCCAAGCTCGAGGAGCACTTCCTCCCCGACCTGGACCGGGTGCTGCACACCGTCGACCGCGCGATGGGCTGGTGAGGCGGGGTGCCCGAGTACAAGCAGTTCCTGCTCGCCGACACCGCCGAAGGCCTGACCGAAGCCGAGATCCTGAACGTCCGGGTGCAGCCCGGCGACGAGGTGGCGGTCAACCAGATCGTCGTCGAGGTGGAGACCGCGAAGGCCGCCGTCGAGCTGCCCATCCCGTGGGCCGGTGTGATCACCGAGGTCCTGGCCGAGCCCGGCGCGACCGTCGAGGTCGGGGCGCCGCTGCTGACCGTCGACGTCGACCCGGCCGGGTCGTCCGCGGCTCCGGCACAGGCGGTGAACGGCTCGTCCGCGCCGGCGCCTGCCGCCGCCGAGGAGGAGATGAAGCCGCTGGTCGGCTACGGCTCGAAGACGACCGAGGCGCGGCGACGGCCGCGCCGGGCCGCTCCGTCCGCCGCACCTCCTGCTGCTCCTCCTGCCGCACCGCCTGCCGCTCCGGCTGCTCCGGCGCCGGCTCCCGCGGCGGCGCGGGGTGGCTACGTGCCGCTGGCGAAGCCGCCGGTGCGCAAGCTCGCCAAGGACCTCGGTGTCGACCTGTCGACCCTGACCGGGTCGGCGGACGGCGGGATCATCACGCGCGAGGACGTCGAGCGAGCGGCCCGTCCGGCTGCTCCCGCCGCGCCTCAGACGGTGACCGGCTCGCGTGAGCGGCGGGTGCCGGTCAAGGGCGTCCGGAAGGCGACCGCGCAGGCGATGGTGTCCAGCGCGTTCACCGCGCCGCACGTCACGGAGTTCCTGACCATCGACGTCACGCCGATGATGGAACTGCGCGAGCGGCTGAAGAAGCACCCGGACTTCGCCGGGGTGAAGCTGACCCCGCTGGCCTTCGCGGCCAAGGCCGTGTGCATGGCCGTGAAGCGGACGCCGGACGTCAACGCCACCTGGGACGAGGCGGCCGGCGAGATCGTCTACAAGGACTACGTGCACCTGGGCATCGCCGCGGCGACGCCCCGCGGGCTCGTGGTGCCGAAGATCCGGGACGCGGACGCCATGTCGCTGCCCGAGCTGGCGCGGGCGCTGGACCAGCTGACCACGACCGCGCGCGAGGGCAAGACCCCGCCCGCGGACATGGTCAACGGGACGATCACGATCACCAACGTGGGGGTGTTCGGGGTCGACACCGGCACGCCGATCATCAACCCGGGTGAGGCCGCGATCCTGGCCTTCGGCGCGATCAAGGACGCGCCGTGGGTGGTGGACGGGCAGCTCGCCGTGCGGAAGGTGCTGCAGCTGTCGCTGAGCTTCGACCACCGGCTGGTCGACGGGCAGCAGGGCTCGCAGTTCCTCGCCGACGTCGGCGCGCTGCTGGCCGATCCGGCCATGGCGATCACGTACTGACGGTTCGGGGCCGCGTTCCGCCGCGGCCCCGTTCCGTTACCCGCTTGACGGAGTGAGCGCTCACTCCGCACACTGGTGCCATGACCGCTCCTCCCCGCCGGCGCGCGCCCGGCATGAGCGCCGAAGACCGGCGCCGGATGATCGTGCAGGCCGTGCTGCCGCTGGTCGTCGAGCACGGCGCCGCCGTGACGACCGCCCAGATCGCGCGCGCCGCCGGGATCGGCGAGGGCACGATCTTCCGCGCCTTCAAGGACAAGGACGAACTGCTCGACGCGTGCGTGGCCGAGGCGCTCAAACCGGACAGCGCGCTGGCGGTGATCGCCGAGATCCCGCTCGACCAGCCACTGGCGGACCGGCTCACCGAAGCCGCGGAGGCCTTGTCGGCACACCTGGAGCGGATGGGTGCGCTGATGGGCGCGTTGCACTCCTCCGGCAGGCTCAAGCGCGGCGAGTTCAAGCAGGGCAGGCGGGGCGAGTCGTTCCGCGCGATGCGCGAGTCGCTCGCCGATCTGTTCACCGACGAGGACGCGTTGCGGCTGCCCGCCGACAAGCTGGCGGCGATCTTCCTGTCGCTGCTGCTCGCCCGCCGCCGCGACGACCAGGGCGGGCTCGCCACGGCGGAGCTGATCGACGTGTTCCTGCACGGGGCGGTGGCGGCGTGATGCACGGTGGTGGCCCGTCGATCAGCTTGCGGCGGCAGATGCGGCGGCGCAGCAGTTCGGTCGCGGAGAGCGGCCTGACCGGCCCGGTCGACATCCCGGACCCGGCGCGGGCGGACGAGCCGAAGGACCTGCGGTCCCGGCTGGCCCGGCTGCGGCAGGCGACGAGCGGGACGGTGCGCGGGTTGCCGCGGGTGTTCCGGCTGGCCTGGCAGGCGAGCCCGCTCACCACCGTCCTGATCGCACTGTCCACTGTGGTGAGCGGCTTGATGCCGACGCTGACCGCGTACGTGGCGAAGCTGCTGCTGGACGCGGTGGTCGCGGCGGTGCAGGGGCACGGGACGACCACGCGGATCGTCGAGCTGGCCGCGCTGGAGTTCGGCGTGTTCACGATGACCGCGATCAGCACGGCGCTGACGAACGCGGCGCAGCAGCTGCTGCAGGAGCGGATGACGCTGACCATCCGGCACCGCGTGATGGACCATGCGAGCAGGCTGGACCTGCAGTTCTTCGAGGATTCGGAGTCCTACGACCAGCTGCGGCAGGCGTCGCAGGAGGCGCCGCAGCGGCCGGTGTCGATGCTGACCTCGGCGCTGGGGCTGGGGCGCACCGCGATCACGTTCGGCAGCATGGTGGTGCTGCTGGTGTCGGTGAGCCCGCTGCTGGCGGTCGTCGCGCTGCTCGCGCCGGTGCCCGCGTTCATCTCGCAGTCGAAGTACGGGTCGCGGGCGTTCGTGCTGTCGCTGTGGATGTCGCCGATCCGGCGGCGGATGGACTACCTGAACTCGCTGGTCACCACCGATACCTACGCCAAGGAGACCAAGCTGTTCGGGCTCGGGCCGTACCTGGTGGACCGGTTCCGGCGGCTCGGGCAGAACTACTACGCGCGTGAGCGAAAGCTGACGACGCGGCGCAACTTCGTGGGGACGGCGTGGAGCCTGTTGTCCACTTTGGCCGGTTCCGGGATCGCGCTGTACATCGCGCTGGAGGCGGTGGCCGGGCGGCTGACGATCGGGGACCTGGCGTTGTACACGGCGGCCGCGGCGGCGGTGCAGACGTCGGTGCAGGGGTTGTTCAGCGGGTTCTCCGGAATGTACGAGAACAACCTGTACCTGGACACGCTGTACGACTTCCTGGGGACCACGCCGCGGATCACGGCGCCCGCGGTGGCGAAGCCGCTGCCCGAGCCGGTGCGGGGGCACATCGAGTTCGAGAACGTGTCGTTCAGCTACCCGGGCGCCGGGGAGAAGGCGCTGGACGGCGTGTCGTTCGAGATCCGGCCCGGGGAGACGGTGGCGGTCGTCGGGCGGAACGGGGCGGGCAAGTCGACGCTGATCAAGCTGTTGTGCCGGCTGTACGACCCGACCGGGGGCCGGATCCTGCTGGACGGGGTGGACCTGCGGGAGTTCGACCCGGACGAGCTGCGGTCCCGGATTTCGGCGATGTTCCAGGACTACGTGACGTACCAGGGCACGGCGGCGGAGAACATCGGGCTCGGGCAGCTGGGCGCCCTGGACGACCGGCCGCGGATCGAGGACGCGGCAGAGCGGGCCGGGGTCGCTTCGCGGATTTCCCGGCTGCCGCGCGGTTTCGACAGCCCGCTGGGCCGGTGGTTCGACCAGGGGGTGTCGCTGTCCGGCGGGGAGTGGCAGAAGATCGCGCTGGCGAGGGCCTTCATGCGGGACGCGCCGGTGCTGATCCTGGACGAGCCGACATCGGCGCTGGACGCCGCGGCGGAGCATGACCTGTTCGCGAGGCTGCGCGCGCTGTCCGAGGGCCGGACGACGCTGTACATCTCGCACCGGTTCTCGACGGTGCGGCAGGCGGAGAAGATCCTGCTGCTCGACCGGGGCCGCCTGGCGGAGGAAGGAACGCACGAGGAGCTGATGTCCCAGGGCGGCGACTACGCGTCACTGTTCACCCTGCAAGCGGCGGCGTACCTGGAGGAGGCGGCGTAGTCGCTGGCAGCTGGGCAGCCCGGGCGATATCGTGCTGGCCGAGCGAGGGAGGGCTCATGAGCGACAACTCCGGCGACGTGGCCACCCAGGTGGCCAACGTCTTCGGCGGCGAGCAACAACTGAACACGATGAACACCGACGCGAAGCGCATGCTGGCGGACGCGCAAGCCGGCCGCTGGGCGGTGGACGAGGAGACGGGCACACACCTCCGGCGGGCGGTGACACAGATGCAGACCCGGTTGAACGAGGTCGGCCAACGGGTGCACCTGCTGCAACGCGCGCCCAAGTTCGGCAACGACGAGTACGCACAGCGAGCCGCCGCGCATTTCCTCAGCGCGATGGACTCTGACGACCAGTCGCTGGTCCAGGTTTTCATCACGGCGCGGGACACCCTGGAAACACTTCGTCAAGCCATCGAAACGGCGATCAGCAAGTACGACGCCTCGGACGAGGCGGCCACCAAGACACTCAACACCCTCAGGAATCAGGAATCTCGGTGAACCGTCGATCTGCCCGGACCATCGCGGCCGTCGCTTGCACATTGGCGGCCGGAACCGCCTGCACCAGCACTGTCCCCGGCAGCGCGTTGCCCGTGCCCGGTCCGGCTCCCAGCTCGAGCTCGGGGAATTCGGACGTGTTCGCCGGGCTCAACGCGTGCCAGTTGCTGGATCAGCTCAACGCGGGTCAAGGCTTCAACCCCGGCGAGAACAAGAGCGCTCGCAACCAGTGCACAGCCTCGAAACCGGAATTCATCACCTACAGCCTCGCGCTCGATTCCACTCAAGGGCTCAGCGGATTCGCCGCGGACAACAACGGGGCGCGGGAGATCTCGATCAACGGCCGAGATGCCCTGCAGGCAGACATACCCACCGGCGGTTGCGCGGTCGCCGTCGGGGTCGGGGAGCACGCCCTCGCCCTGGTGTTGGCGACCATGGCGCGGGCCAGTGAAGACGCTCAGGGCTGTCCGAACGCGCAGGCCTTCGCCGAGAAGGTGGAGCCGCTGCTGCCGGCGGGGTAAGCAGGGCGGATCGGACACATCCACACCCATCGAACCGGTGATCGCGCTATCTTCTCGGTGACGTCCACCGTGCGCAAGTTGACCGAGGAGCCCCGGGATGAGTTGGCAGGACGAGCTGCGCCGTTTGGACGCCGAGCTCGCCAACGGGACCATCACCCAGCACCAGCACCGCAAGATGCGGGACGAGCTGCTCGCCGCCGCCTCGGGCAATGTGGCGCCGGCGTCCGTCGCCTCGCCGCGGGGGCGGGTTGACGGGGCGCCTCAGTGGCAGAGTGCGAATCCGGCCGGTTCGGGGTTCGCTCCGCAGCCGGGGCAGGCGCCGTGGCCGCAGGCGCCGCAGGGGTGGCCTCAGGAGGGCGCGCCGCAGGGCGGGGTGCCGCAGGGTTTCGCGCCGCAGGGGTGGCCGCAGGGGCCGGTGCCCCCGGGCGAGTATGGGCAGCAGCCGGTGGGTGGGGTGCCGCAGGGGCCCGCCGGGGTGCCGGGGCAGCCGCAGGGGCCGGGTGCGCCCAACCAGCCGCTGGTTGGGCAGCCGCAGGCTCCGGGTGCGCCGGGGCAGCAGGTGGGGATTCAGCCTCAGGTGGGGCAGCCCCAGAATGGCCAGCCGCAGGTGGGGCAGGCGCCTGCTGGAATCGGGCAGCCGCAGGACGGGTACGGGCAGGTTCAGACCGGCGCGACGGGGCAAGCTCCGGCGGTGCAGCCGCAGGCTGGTCCGGCTCAGGTCGAGGCGGGTCAGGTCGGGCAGGGTCAGGTCGGGCAGGGTCAGGGCGGCCAGGTTGAGCCGGGCGCCCAGCCGCAGCCCGGGCAGGGCCAGCCCCAGGGTGGGGGCAGCCAGACGGAGCAGGAGCAGCCGCAGGCCGGCCAGCCGCAGGCTGAAGCCGGGCACGCGCAGGTCGCGCAGGGGCAGCCGCACAGCGGCCAGTCGCAGGCTGGGCAGCAGCAGGGCGGTCAGCCGGAGAGTGGCCAACCGCAGGGCGGCCAGCAGCAGAGTCAGCAGCACGGTGGCCGACCGCAGGGCCAGCAGCCGGGCGGGCAGCCGCAGGCTGACCAGCAGCAAGGCGGCCACAGTCAGCCGCAGGCTGGGCAGCAGCAAGGCGGCCAGAGCCAGCCGCAGGGCCAGCAGGCCGACCACCCGCAGAGCCAGCAGCAGAACCAGCCGCAGCCCGGCCAATCCCAGAGCGGGCCGCAGGGTGAGCAGGCTCCCGAGGTGGGCAGTGCGCTCGCCACGGAGGAAGGGCCCACCCAGAGCATCTCGGCGCAGCTGCTCGCCACCAAGAAGCCCACGAGCGCCCCCAGCCCGGCCGACGAGCGGGCCACCGATTCGATGCGCTTCCCCTCCATCGAGGACGCTCCGACGGTCGTCACGAATCCGGTGCCTCCGCCTGCCCGGCCGTTGCCCAGCATGTCCCCGCCGCCGCCGCTGCACGGGCCCGGTCAGCAGCTTCCCTTCGACGCGGCTCCCGTGTTGCAGGCGCCGCCGAAGCGCAAGCCCACCTGGTTGTTCATCACCCTCGGCGTCGTCGTCGTGCTCGCGATGGTCGCGGCCGGTGTGTGGTTCCTGCGCGGCGACAACACCACCACGACCGCTCAGCCGACCACCTCCGCCGTCAGCTCGCCGGAGGCCGTCGAGGCGCGGTTGCCGACCCTGCCGGGCACCCCGAGCACCAACAACGGCACCCTGACCGTCGAGCAGGGCATCGACCTCAAGCTGTACTCCCGCGAGGAAGGCCAGCTCTTCAAGGACAACGGCGCGAACCAGGTCATCTTCCGCGGCTCCTCCCAGGGCCCGCAGGGTTACCTCGTCCTGGTCGTCCCCGCGAACTCACCCGCCGCCGCGGCCTCGATCACCCGCGGCCTCTACGAGCACTCCCTCACCGCAGGCCTGCAGACCGTCCCGTCCGGGTCGACCGACGCGAAGGCCGTCACCGGCAGCAACTCGGCAGGCCAGATGAGCGGCACGTGGTACACCTCCGGCAGCTACGCCGTCGCGATCTGGGTGTCCCAGGGCCTCGACGGCGACCCGAACTCGCTGGCCGAACGCCTCGCCCAGACCAAGACCTCCCTGGCCACGGCCCTCCCGCCGAACTAGGGCACCTGGCCGGGCCGCAGCACGTCACCACACCGCCCGGTCACCGCCGCCGCGCGCGAGGCCTCCACGCGCGGCACGGTGACCCGCGCGTACGCCCGCAGGTTCACCAGGTCATCGCCGTCGAGCGCGTCCAGTCGCACCCAGTCGCCGTTCTTGCCCGTCCGGTCCAGCACCACCGCCGCGTACTCGACCGCCAGGCGCCCGTCCGACGTCAGCCCCGTCAGGTCGGTCCACGGCACGTGCGTGTGGATGAACGTGGGCTTGACCTCGTCGAACACGTAGTCCCGCAACCCCTGGAAGTCCCCCGTGGACACCAGGTCCGCGATGCGCGCGTCCGCCAGCCCCACCGAGTCCACCACCCGCAACCGGCTGGTCAACGCCGTCCCGCCGACGTCCGGCAACAGCACCGACCCCTCCCGCAAGCCGATCGTGTCCGCGTACCCGTTGAACAACCGCCCGTACCGCTCCGCGATCTGGCACAGCGGCACCACCGGGCCGCTCGCGAACCCGCGCCCCGAGTCCGCCAGCGCGGGCGCGCTCGGCACCGCCGCGGCCACCAGCACGACCGCCAGCACCGCCCGCCACCGCACCGACAGCGCCCGCATCACCTCGACCACCGCCAGCGCCGCGACCAGCGCCGCCATCGTCCACAAGGGAGTCGCGAACCGGAACTCGCCGCCCGGCTCCGGGTTGAGCACGCAGTACGCCGCCAGCGCGAGCACCAGCGGCACCAGCCACGCCACCAACAGCCGCCGCAACGCCGGGACCAGCCAGAACGCCAGCCCCACAGTCACTAGCCCGGCCAGCGCCACCGGCCAGCCGAGGTACTCCACCGGCTCCACCACCCGCCCGGCGTTCGACCACGACGGCGGCTGCTGGTTCTTCGCCACCGCCGTGTTCGGCACCCACCGCCCGAACTCCGCGTGCCGCCACAACAGGTACGCGCCGTACGGCACCGCGAACGCCAGCACCGACACCCCCGCCGGGAGCAGCGTCCGCCACCGCCGCGCGAACACCAGCGCCACCACCGGGTAGGCCACCACGAAGATCGCCCCGTCCGGCCTGGTCAGCGCCGCCACCACCGCCAGCAGACCGGCGGCGAGACCGACCCGCACGACAGCCACCCGCCCGTCCGCCACCGCGCGGAACAACAGCGCCGCCAGCCACGCCACCGCCAGCGCGTACAGCGGGTTCTCCAAACCGGACAGCGACCAGATCACGAACGACGGGATCGCGGCCAGCAACCCGCCCGCGAACAACGTCACCAGCCACGCCCACCGCGTGACACGGCTCACCGCGAAGTGGCACGCGGCGAGAACACCGGCGCAGCACAGCAATCCGAGCGCTTTCGGGAACAGGACGTAGTCGGGCACGCCGAAGATCGCGCCGGTGTCGAAGAGGCGCAGCACCTTCCCGAGCACCAGCAGGACGAGCCAGGCCGGATTCGAGAACCCCTCGACGGGTTCCGCACCCGGCTGGAGCACCGGCCCCGCGCCGTCGACCAGGTCGCGCGCGTAGGCGAAGGTGATCGCCGCGTCGTCGTTGATCCAGTTGCCGTAGGACCAGCCGTGCAGGCCGATGAGCGCGGTTCCCCCGGCGACCGCGGCCACGGCGGGCCAGCGTGCCGCCATTTCGCCCCCTCCTCGTCACACCCTAACCAGAACAAGGTCACGAAATGACCCTCACCGGCGATGAGCAGGGTAGGCGTGCACAATGTGCGTCGTCACCGTAGCGCTATCCGGCGGACGCGTTCCGCCTCGTCCAGAGCAGATTAGGGGGCTACCGGGTGTCCTGGCAGGAGGAGTTGCGCAAGCTGGACGAAGAGCTTGCCTCGGGACGTCTCTCCGCGGACGACTACCGCGTCCGCCGGGACCAGGTGCTCTCGTCCGCGGTGTCCTACAGCGACAGCGCGTCCCAGCCACAGCAGCCGGCGCCGCAGCAGCAGGACAACTCCGCGGATTCGACGCAGGTGATCGCGCCGATCAGCCCGCCGCAGGGCACGCCGCAGCCGCCCCAGCAGCAGCCGCAGAACTTCTCCGCGGAGCCGACGCAGGCCGTCTCGCCGAACTGGCAGGCCAGGCCGCCGGTGGACCCGGAGCGCACCCAGTACGTCGCCAACCCGCCCGCGCCGCAGTCGCCGCCCGCGGGCTTCCCGGCCTCCCCGCCCGCCGGGTTCCCCCAGTCCGGCCCGCAGCCGGTGCAGCAGCCGTGGAACGCGCCGGAGTCCGACGCGAGCCCGCCGTGGGGCGGCTCCGACTTCCCGCCGATCAGCCCGGTCGCGCAGGGTCCGGAGGCCTTCGACGACAAGCCGGCCAAGGGCAAGGGCAAGGCCGTCTGGATCTCCGTCGCGGTCGTCGTGGTGCTGGTCGCCGCGGGCCTGACGATCTTCCTGACCACCTCCGGCGGTGACGACACCCAGGCCGGCACCACGACTACGCAGGCACCGCCCACCTCGAGCGCCGCCAGCAACTCGCCCAACCAGGCGCTGCTGGACAAGATCCCGCCGACCGAGGGCACCGCGGACGGCCAGAGCGGTCTGCTGCCGGTCAACCGGCTGGTCGACCTCGGCATCATGGACGAGGGCGAGGCCACGCTGCTGAGCAGCCGCTCGGTGCAGGAGGTCGCGTGGCGCGGTTCGCAGCGCCAGCCGGACGCCAGCGGTCCCGGCAACGAGAAGATCTCGGTGACGGTCATCCCGCTGGACAGCTCGGCCACCGCGACCGCGCTCGCCGGCCAGCTGCGCCAGTACTACGTGCGCAACGGCCTGGTGCTGATCAGCGACCAGCTGCCGAACATCCCGCCGCAGGTGGTGTTCCACAAGCTCGTCGCCTCGCCGATCGTGTACCGGGCCACCTGGGTGTCGGGCGAGAACCTGATCCGCGTCAACGTGACGCAGGGCGACCTGGCCGACGAGGCCGCGTTGTCGGGCGCCTACCAGCGGACCGTCCGCTCGATGTTGCTGCCCTATCCGGTGGGCTGATCGTGAGCGACCTGGTCGCCGAGATCATCCGCAACGCCGCCGACCACACCGCGCTGTCCGACGAGCTGCACTTCGCGGCGCTCGCGCCGGGCGAGCGGGACCAGCTCGACCACGGCCGGGCCAACGCGTTGCGGGCGCTCCGGTTGCCGCCGGACGCGCACGTGCTCGAAGTGGGCGCGGGCCACGGCGCGGTGACGCGGTACCTCGGCGAGCGGGTGGTGCGGGTCGACGCCGTCGAGCCCGACCACGCGCAGGCCGTCCGGGCCCGCACCGCCGATCTGCCCGGCGTGCGCGTGCTGGACGAGGTCCCCGGCGAGCGGTACGACCTGGTCGTCGCGTCCGATGTCGAGCACGCGGACCGGTTGAAGCCCGGCGGGGTGCTGTGCCTGGCGGTGCCGAACCGGCTCGGCGTGGGCAGGCCGGGCGGGCAGTCCCGCCGCCACTGGGAGCAGCGGCTGGCCGAGGCCGGGCTGACCGTCCACAAAGTCCTCGGCTGCCTCCCCGGTCACCGGATCACCCGCGCCGTGATCACCGCCGAACTGCTCGACCGGCACCCACGGCTGGCGGTGGAGCTGTCCGGCCGCGACGAGCGATGGGCCGAGATGGTCGAGGGCGGTCTCGGCCTGGACACCGTGGACGGCCTGCTGTTCCTCGCCTCGGCAGGCGAACCCGCCGCCCGGCTGTGGCCGGACGACCTGCTCGCCACCTACTTCAACACCGACCGCGCGGCCCGCTGGTGCACCCGCGCGGACGTGGTCGGCGACGAGATCCGCCGCACTCCCCTGCTGCCGCAGGAACCGGGGCCGGTCGCGGTGCGCGAGTGGACGGACGTCGTGGTCGACGCCCCGACGCTGCCCGAGGTGCTGACGGAACAGCCGTGGCGGGCCGCGGAGCTGCTGACCGCGTGGGCGGACCTGGTGCGGGCGAACCCGTCGTGGGACCTGATCCCGTCGAACGTGCTGGTCAGCGACCCGCCGCGGGCGATCGACCTGGAGTGGGAGCGCGCCGGGACGACCGCCGGCGAGGTGATCGACCGGGGCCTGCTGCTGCTCGCCGACGAACTCGCCCGCGACGGCTGGGCGGGCGCCGCGCCCGGCACGACGGTGCGGGACCTGGCCGCCTGGCTCGGCGTCCTGCTCGACCGCCCGACGGCGTTCGTCGACGCGGCCGCCGAGCGGGAGGCGGAGTTCCAGGCCATCCGGCGCTGCGGCGTCACCTCCGGTCCCGGTCTGGACCACGAGCGGGACGCGATGCGACTGGCCTGGCGCCGCCGTCTCGTCGAGGAGACCACGCGGCACACCCCGGCCCCGACCGAACTGGACGCGCAGGTCGCCCGCACCATGGCCCGCGTCGACCGGATCATCGCCTCCGGCGACTCGATGTTCCGCGGCAACACCGAGCACTACTTCGCGGTGGCCGGGCAGGCGCTGCGGGCGTGCCTGCACGGGCTGCAGGCCGCCGGCCGTCCCGCGCCGCGGCGGGTGCTCGACTTCGGCTGCGGCTACGGCCGGGTGCTGCGCACGTTTCGGGCCGCGTTCCCGGACGCCGAACTCGTCGCCTCCGACATCGAACTCGACGGCGTCGAGCACTGCGTGCGGTTCTTCGGCGCGATCGGGCTGCCCGCGTCGGTGCGCATCGAGGAGATCCCGCAGGTCAGCGACATCGACCTGATCTGGTCCGGCTCGGTGCTGACCCACCTGGACATCGCGGCGTGGGACGCGCTGCTGGGCTACTTCGAGCGCGCGCTCGCGCCGGGCGGGGTCGCGGTGGTCACCACGCACGGCCGCCGTGTCGCGTGGCGGATGGCCAACGGCGGCGAATACGGCCTGACGGCCGCGGACCACGCCCGGGTGCTGGCGGACTACCGTGACCACGGGTTCGGCTACGCCGACTACCCCGGCCAGCCCGGGTACGGCATCTCGCTGAGCACGCCGGAATGGGTGACCGGGCACGTCCTCACCCCGCGGCTGCGCCTTGCCGGGTACGTCGAGGCGGGCTGGGACGGCCACCAGGACGTGCTGATCCTGGTCAAGGACGCCGAAGAGACGTTGAAGGCGGGACGATGAACGCAACGGCCGGGTTGGTGCGGCCGGGACGGCCGGTGGGGCACCTGTTCGAGCTGCGCGGGTGGGTCACCGCGGGCGAGACCGTGACCGTCCACATCGGAGGGTCCGAGGCGGAGGTGCGGCGCCACGACACGGGCACCGAACCGCCGGGCACGACCGGTCTGCTGATCCGCACGAAAGACCCGGTGCCGACCGGCAGGCACGAGGTCGTCGTCCGCGCCGCGAACGGCGACGCGCTCACCGGCGCCGTGGTCGAGGTCGGTCGCTTCGGCGACGAGGAACCGCTGCGGCTGTACGAGATCGACACCCCGAAGCACGGCGACAACCCGCAGGGCGATGTCGTGTTCGTGCGTGGCTGGGTGCTGCTCGACTCGCGGGCGCCGTCGCTGGTCGAGGTCCTGGTGGACGGCGGTGAACCGGTCCGCGCCCGCACGCGCCTGCCGCGGCCGGACGTGGCCGACCACCTGCCGGACTTCCCGGACGCCGGGGTCAGCGGGTTCGAGGCGCGGGTGCCGGTCGACCTGCCCGCCGGGGAGGACCGCGCGTTGTCGGTGCGGGTCCGCGTCCGCGGCGAGCTGGCCGGCGAGTGGACCTCAGAGGCGCGCGAGGTGGTGCTGTCCAACCCCGCCGCCGAGGACGCGCTGGCCGCCCGGCTCGCCGACCGCACGCGGAAGGCGCTGGCGCGGCCGCGTGGCGGCACGGATCCGCGGCACGTGCTGGTGTTCACGCACAGCCTCGCGGTCGGCGGCGGGCAGTTGTGGTTGCAGGAGCTGCTGGACCGGCTCGCGACCCGGCACGGCTGGCGCATCACGGTCGTCACCCAGCTCGACGGCGAACTGCGCGCGGACTGCGAAGCGCACGGCATCGACGTGCACCTCACCTCGCCGTACCGGGTGCACGACGTCGCATCCTACGAAGGGCACATCGCCGAGCTCGCCCAGTTCGCGCGTGGCACCGACGCCTCGGTCGCGCTGGTCAACACGCTCGGCGCGTTCCCCGGCGCGGACGCGGCGATCCGGGCCGGGCTGCCGACCGCGTGGGTGCTGCACGAGAGCTTCGACCTCAACGACTTCTCGTACCAGAACTGGGGTCCGGCCGGCCTGCTGCCGCCGGTGCGCGAGCGCTGGGTGAGCACGCTGGGCGAGGCCGACCGGCTGCTGTTCGTCGCCGACGCCACGCGCGAGATGTTCCTGCCGTTCTCGTCCCCGGCGCGCTGCCGCACGATCCGCTACGGCACGCCGATGGTCGCCTACGGCGGCCAGGTGTCCGAGCGCGACCGTCGAGCGGCGCGGCGGAAACTCGGCATACCCGAGGACACCACGCTGCTGCTCAACGTCGGCGTGCTGGAGCCGCGCAAGGGACAGGGCCTGCTGATCAGCGCGATGGACCGGGTCCGGCGGGCGCACCCGGGGATCCGGCTGAGCATCGTCGGCCACCACCCGTCGCCGTACGGGCTGGCGCTGGCCGAGTTCACCGAGCGGACCGGGCTGCGGGACTGGGTCGACCTGGTGCCGATCCAGCGCGACCCGGCGCCGTGGTTCGAGGCGGCGGACCTGTTCGTGAACAGCTCCGACGTGGAGTCGCTGCCGCGCTCGATCCTGGAGGCCGTGTGCTGCGGCCTGCCGGTCGTGGCCAGCGACGTGTTCGGCGCGCGGGAGATGATCGCCGACGGGCACAGCGGCTGGCTGTTCGAGCCCAACGACGCGGACGCGCTCACCGTCGCGTTGCTGCGTGCCCTGGACACCCCGGCGGACCGGCGGCGCGCGATCGCCGCGAACGCCTACGAAAAGCTGCACGGCTGGCTGGACCCGGCGGGTTACGCCGCCGAGTACAACGACGTGCTCACCGAGCTGGTGAAGGAGCGGGGATGACCGACGAGCTGCCGGGTGCTGTGCGCGCCGAGCTGACCCGGTTGCGGGCCGAGCGGGTCGCGTTCACCGAGGAGCGCGAGCGGTTGCGCACCGAGCTGCGCGAGTCGGAACTGCAGATCCGCGAGCTGACCAAGCACCGCGACCAGCTGGTGAAGCAGGTGGAGAAGCTGGCCGGCGTCGCCGAACGCGCCGAGCAGGCCGACGCGTTGGCGCGGGATGTGCTGGTCGCCCGCGCCGAACGCGATTCGCTGCGCGCCGAGCTGGCCGAGACCCGCGGCGAACGCGACCGGCTGCGGCTGCGGCTGCTGGACGCCGAGCTGCAGCTGTCCGGCGCGGCGCCCGCCGAGGTGCCGCTCACCGAGAGCGGCACGCTCGCCGCCGAGCAGCGGGCCGCCGAGCTGGCGCGGGAACTGGACGCGACGCGGGCGACGGTGAGCTGGCGGGTCACCGCGCCGCTGCGGGCCGTGCGGCGGCGGACTTCATGACCGCGCGGCTCTGCTTCGTGTCCGCGACCGGCGGCTCCGGGTTCATGGCGGAGCTGCTGGAGGTGGTCGCCGATTCGGTGCGGCGGGCCGGGTTCCACGCGACCACGGCGACCGGCCGCTACCCGGACGCGGACGCCGACACGGTCTACGTCGTGGTGCCGCACGAGTACTTCGTGGTGACCCCGGAGGCCGACCAGCCGACGGAGGAGCAGCGGCGCCGCACCATCGCCTTCTGCGTCGAGCACCCGGGCACGGCGACCTTCGAGCGCAGCGCGGCCCTGCTGCCGGGGCTGGCAGGCGCGGTGGACATCAACCACGACTCGACCGCCGAACTGCGCCGCCGCGGCATCCCGGTCGAACACTTCCAGCTGGGGTACTCGCCGCTCTGGGACGCGTGGGGTGGCGACCCGGACAGCGCCCGCGAGATCGACGTGACCTACCTCGGCACCGCGGAACGGCGCCGGTCCAAGCTGCTCGCGTCCTACGCCGGCGACCTCGCCGACCTGCGGGTCCGGCTGCTCACCCCGCCGCACGAGCCGATGGGCCCGCGGCGGGTCGACTTCCTGCCCGGCGAGGCGAAGTTCGCGCACCTGGCGAACTCGCGGTTCCTGCTCAACGTGCACCGCGAGCGGTCGCGGGCGCTGGAGTGGGTGCGGGTGCTGGAAGCGCTGTGCAACGGCTGCGTGGTGCTGACCGAGCCGTCCACTGACCTCGCGCCGCTGGTGTCCGGCACGCACCTGGTCGTGACGCGGCCGGAGTCGCTCGGCGCGGCGGCCGCGGCGCTGGCCGCGGACCCGCAGCGGGAACGCGACCTGCGGCTGGCGGGGTACGAGTTCGTGCGCACCGCGCTGGACCCGCTGGCGTCCGCGAAGACGCTCGTCGAACTGGCGGAACGGGTGCTGACCGCCTCGCCCGGGGTGCCCGCGAGCGCCCCGCTCGCCGAGACCACAGCCGTCGAGGAGCCGCGGCCGCTGGCTATCGACACCCCCTCCTGGGACGTGCGGTTCGCCGGCACCCGGTCGCTGGGGGCGCCGGCCGAGAACCCGCCGCTGGCCACCCGCATGGGCCAGCAGACCGTCGACGCGCGCCGCACGTCCGGCGTGGAGTGGCTGCCCTCGGCGGTGCCGACGGTGTTCCCGGACGCCGACCGGGCCGAGGTGGACGTGCTGTTGGTCCGCCGCCCCGGCGAGCCGGATCCGGACCCGCTGGTCCGCGACCTGCTCGCCGGCACCGTGCTGCCGCGCCGCGTCCTCGTCGGCGAGGACGGTGTCGCGCCGCGGCCCCGCCCCCGGCCCGCCGACCTGCTGCGGCACGAGCTGCCGCTGGGCCGCGGGTACACGCGCAACCGGCTGCTGGAGCGCTCGGCCGCGCCGTGGCTGCTGGTGCTCGACGGCGGGCTGCGGGCCTCGCGCCGGCTGCTGGAACGGCTGGTCGCCGCGTCCGCCGACGTCGACGTGGTGCACTGCCCGGTCGCCGACCCGGTCGAAGGACTGGTCGCCGCGCTGCCCCCGGAGGAGCGGCGGCTGGCGGAGCTGCCCTACCTCGGCAGCGGGTACCTGGTGCGCCGCGAACTGGCCGAGTCGTTCGGCGGCTGGACCGAGGACCCGCTGGCCGACGGCCTGGAGGACCACGTCTTCTGGCGGCGGCTGGCCACCCGCGGTGTGCCGACCGCGCTGGTCCAGCAGGTCCTGCTGAGCCGGTTGCGGCCCGATCCGGCGCCCCGCCCGGTGGACCTCGATCCGCACCGCGTCTGGTCGCTGACGCGCATCCTCGCAGGTGAACCGGTCACCCCCAACGGGTGACTTCGGCGTGTCACGCAACCTCCTCCCACTCCCGCGCGCCTACCGAGCAGAGCATCGGGCACGGGAAGGAGGCGCGGATGTGGATCCAGATCGGCCTCGTCGGCCTGATCGCCGTGGTGTTCCTGGTGCGGCTGGTGGCCGTGCTGCGTCACCGTGAGCCGCGCGGCGTGACCAAGCCGGACTCGTAGGCGAGCACGACGAGCTGGGCGCGGTCCCGCGCGCCGAGTTTCGTCATGATGCGGCTGACGTGCGTGCGCGCGGTGGCCGTGGAGATCACCAGCTGGGCGGCGATCTCGTCGTTGGACAGACCGCCCGCGACCAGTGCCAGCACCTCGCGTTCGCGGTCGGTGATCCGCTGCACCGCGGCCGTGTCGATGCGCCGGTTCTCCGGGCGGCCGACGAACTCGCTGATCAGCCGCCGGGTGACGGTCGGCGCGAGCAGGGCCTCGCCGGAGGCGACCACGCGCAGCGCGCGGAGCAGCTCGACCGGGTCGGTGTCCTTCAGCAGGAACCCGCTGGCGCCGGAACGCAGGGCCTGGAACACGTACTCGTCGACGTCGAAGGTGGTCAGGACCAGGACCTTCACCTCGGCCAGGTCCGGGTCGCCGGTGATCTCGCGGGTGGCGGTGAGGCCGTCGACGCCGGGCATGCGGATGTCCATGACGACCACGTCCGGCCGGTGTTCCCGCGCCAAGGCAAGCGCTTGCGCGCCGTCCGCGGCCTCGCCGCAGACCTCGAACCCGTCCTCGGTCTCCAGCAGCACGCGGAACCCGGCGCGCACCAGCGCCTGGTCGTCGGCGAGCACGACCCGGATCATGTCTCCTCCAGGGGTAGTTCCGCGCGGACCTCGAAACCGCCGTCGACCACGTGGGCCTCGGCTTTGCCGCCGAGCGCGGCGGCGCGTTCCTGCATGCCCCGCAGGCCGTTGCCGACGGTGGGGGTTTCCGCACCGCGGCCGTCGTCCCGCACCACGAGCCGGAACTGTCCGTCGCGGCGGGCGAAGCGGATGTCGACGGTGCGGGGCTGGTTGGCGTGCCGGACGACGTTGGTGAGCGACTCCTGCAGGATGCGGTAGGCCGCGCCGTCGACCGGGGCGGGCAGCTCGCCGGGCGAGCCGTGGACGCGGACGGTCAGGCCGGTCGCGCGGGTGTGGTCGAGCAGTTCGCCAAGCTGTTTCAGGCTGGGCGCGGGCCCGAGGCCCTGGCCGGAGCGCAGCACGGCGACGGTGGCGCGCAGGTCGGCGAGCGCGGTCGCGCTGGCCTCCTTGATCGCCTGCAACGCGGCGACGGCCTGGTCCGGCCGCCGGTCGGCGACGTGCACCGCGACGCCGGCCTGGACGTTGATCATGGCCAGGCTGTGGGCGACGACGTCGTGCACCTCGCGAGCGATGCGGAGCCGCTCCTGCTCGGCGAGCCGGGACTGCCGTTCGGCGGCCTCCTGCTCGGCGGCGAGCCTGGCCGCGACGCGGTTGCGGACGGCGGTGCCGATGCCGAGGACGGCGACCAGCCAGACGACGAACAACCCGGCGCGGGCGTCGAGCACGAGTTCACCGCCGCGGGCGAAGTAGACGACCAGCCCGGCCAGGATGACGGCCGTCCCGGCGATGCCCGCGACGAGCGGCCCGCGGGCGCGGGTGAGCACGAACAGCGCGATGGTCGGCACCACGACCGCCGGGCCACCCGGGTGGTCCGTGCTGTAGTAGGCCCAGGTCAGCGCGGCGGTGCCGACGAAGACCGGCAACGGCACCCGCCGCACTGCGAACAACGGCAACGCGGCCGCGGTGAGCCACAGGTAGCCGGACAGGTCGAGCGGATGCTGCTGCGCCCGGCCCGCCACGGTGGTCGTCACGAGGACGAACCCCAGCGGGACGAGGGTGAGCACCACGTCCACGAGAGCCGGCCACCGGCGGGGGTCACGCACGCCCCCGAAGCTACGGCAGACGGCCGCCCCGCGCGTCCGTCGAAGAGCGGCTCTTGGATTACGACTCGGGCGGTACGCGCGAGGTCAGGGCAGGCGCGGCAGCACCGCGCGCCACTCCTCCAGCTCCCGGCGCAGCTCCTCGCTCGCCACCCGGTCGCTCAGCTCGACCGCGGGCACGACGACGTTGCGGACCCGGCGCAGCGTGCGCATCTTGCCGACGTCCTCGGCGCGCAGGGACCACTCCACCGCCGCCGCCTCGGCCGGGGTCATCCCGGCCAGGGCCAGGCACGCGGCCGCCACGTCGTCGGGCCGCAGCCCGGCGGCGACCGGGTCGTCGAGGTTGCGGGCGAGGTTGGCTTCCCGCGGCCGGACTTCCCGATCCGCGAGGGCGCCCGTCTCCCGGGCGACCTCGAGCGCCGCCACCGCGAGACGAGCCCACGATTCCCGGCTTTCGCCGGGGGTGGTGGCGTAGAGGGTCGCGGTCTGGATGAGACCGAGCCAGTTGCCGCCGCCGTCGGTCGCGCGCAAGCGGGCGCGCTGCTCCTCGGGTGGCAGGCGCCGCAGCTCGTCAGGAACGGTCACTCCCGGTCTTCTCCCACACGGGCGGCCCCACCCGGACCTGGATCTGCCGGTTGCGGTCCCGGTGGTCGGCGATCGTGCCGTGGACCGGTTCGCCGACCGCAGGCCACTTCGAATGGTCGAACACGTCTTCGCCGCCGGGCCGGTAGCTGATGGCGTCGATCAACGCGGGCACCTCCCCGGGCAGGGTCACGATCATGCCGAACGGCAGGTGCTCCGCGACCACGGCCTCCACCACCGAGCCGATCGGGAAGCGTTCCTTCGCGGCCGCCCATTCCGCGTCGTTCATCATCGATGCCACTTTCTCGGGTACTGGTTGAGTTCTTCCACACGAGACGCGGGAATCTCGACTTCGGTCAGCGGCCCGCCCTGGTACGGCTGTTCGAACCGGGCGAACCGATCCGCGTACTCCGAAGCCGGGACCTGGATCTCGATGACCCCCTCACCGTAGTGGCCCGCGTAGGTGTCCGCGAGCTCGCGATCACGCGCGAAGAACGCTCCCGCCTCCCACGGTCCCGTCCCCCCGTAATCGTCCGCGCGGTAGCCGTGCTCGTACTGCTGCTGCCCGAGGCCGCGCTGCGGCGCCTTGTAGAGCGGCACGTACTCGTCTTCGCCGTCGGGCGTGTCCGGGCCGCATCCGTCCGCGGCCGTGAGCCCCAGCGGGTCGATCCAGCTGACCGGGTTGGCGACGTAGGCCTGCGGGTTGAACCCGCCCTCGAGCCCGAGTGGATCGTTGCTCGCGAAGCGCCCCGACTCCGGGTCGTAGTAACGCTGGAAGTTGTAGTGCAGACCGGTTTCGGGGTCGAAGTACTGACCGGCGAACCTCAGCGGTGTCCCGGCCCGGTTCTCCAGGCGCGCCAGTGCCTTGCCCCACAGCGTCCGGCGCCCCTGCCACACGACGGCGCCGGACCCGTCGACGAGTTCGGTCGGCGTTCCGGCCAGGTCGGTGACGATCGCGTAGAAGGCGCGGTCGAACCACTGCTGCGAACCGTCCCCGCGGAACACGCGCTCGACCTGAGCCAGGGGACGCCGTCCGCTCGGCTCGTGCTCCCAGGAGATCGCGGTGGCATCACTGCTGATCTGCTCGACGAGCACGGACCCGTCCCAGAAGAAGTCCGTGCGTTCCGCGACCGTGACCCCGTCCGCGGCGAGGCGCAGCTTCGCGATGCGGCGCCCGAGCGCGTCGTAGAGGTAGCGCCACCGCGTGCCGTCCGGCGTGACCACCGAGGTCAGCCGGTCCTCGGAGTTCCAGGTGTAGTGCCACGTGTCGGGTTTCGCCGACAGCCGCTTCTTCTGCCGCAACGTGATCCGGCCCTGACGGTCGTAGCCGTACCGCACGCGACCCGCCGAAACCACGAGCGCGCCCTGGTAGTCGCGCCGTCCCTGGCCGTCCGTGTCGGTGTCCGGCCACTCCGCGGTCCGGATGTTGCCCGCCGGATCGTAGGAGTACCGCTCGTAGCCGTCCGGACTGCCGACCTGTTCCACCCGGCCGTTCGCGTCGAGCTCATAGCGCCGGACTCCGGCGATGTCGTCCTCGATCGCGTTCACGACACCATCGGGCCGGTAGTGGTAGCGGCGTTCGTAGAGGTGCCGCATGGTTCCGTTCGCCCGGTCGGCGACGCCGGCCACGGTCTGCGAACCCAGCCGGTGCGTGGGCGTCCACGTCTGCGCCAGCGCCGTTCCACTGTCGAGCAACCGCTCGATCTCCCGGCCCGCGGCATCGAACCCGAAGGTGAACGTCCGCCCGCCGGTACGCAGTGAAGCGGGCCGGTGGCCCGAGCCGTAGTCCCAGAAACTCTCCGTGCCCGAGGGTGTGCGACGGTACGTCCGGCGGCCCAGAGCGTCGTAGGCGAAAACGGTGGAACGGCCGTTGATCGTCTCGGCGAGCACCCGGCCCGCCGCGTCCCGTTCGAAACGAACGTCGGCATCCGCGTTGCGAGCGCGGACAAGCCGCCCCGCCGGGTCGTATTCGAACGTCGCGACACCGTCACGGGACCTGCGCTCGACGACGTTGCCGAGGGCGTCGCGCACGAAGACCGTGGTCTCGCCCGCACCGTTGGTCCGGGACACCAGCTGCCCCGCCGCGTCGCGCTCGTAGGAGACGGCGCGACCGGTGAAGTCCGTCTCGGCGATCAGGCGGCCGGCCGCGTCGTACTCGTACCGCCATTCGTCGCCGAGCGGGTCGCGAACCGCGCGGAGCTTCATCTCACTGTCGTAGACGAAGTCGAACCGGGCACCGTCCGGGCCCGTCTGCGAGGCGAAGAAGTCGAAGTGCGTCATCTCGACGCGTGTCACGTTGCCGTTCGCGTCGACCCGCTCGACCTCGTTGCCCTCGCCGTCGTACCTCCAGTGCTCGGTAGTGCCGTCCGGCAAGGTGCGGGACAACAGCTTGCCCTCGACCGTCCAGCGGAGGTGCGTCTCGCCGCCGACCGGGTCCTGGACGAGGATCACCCGGCCGAACTGGTCCCGCCGGTAACGCGTGACGCCGCCGTCGGGGTCCGTCAGGGCCGTGAGCAGGCCTGCGGAGTCGGTCTCACGGCGGACCACGTTGCCGAAGTGGTCGGTGATCGTCGCAAGGTGCCCCGACTCGTTGTAGCCGTACCGGGTCACCGCGCCCGTCGGATCCACGACGAGCGTGCGGTTGCCCGCATCGTCGTACTCGTACCGCCACACCGACCCGTCGGGGTCGACCGCGGTCGCGGGCAGGCCCTGTGCGTTGTACTCGACCAGCGCCCGCGTACCGTCCGGGCGCGTCACCTCGGTGAGGCTGCCCCGGTCGTCGTACCGGTAGCGGGTGGTGCGGCCCAGCTGGTCGGTGTGCGCGAGCAGCCGGTGGTAACGGTCCCAGTCGAACCGCGTCTCGTGGCCCAGCGGGTCGATCTCCCGCACCAGCTGGTTGAACTCGTTGAAGTGGTACCGCCGGACGTGGCCCAGCGAGTTGGTCTCGGTCGTCACCCGGTTCTCGAGGTCGTACTCGAGTGTGCCGGCGAGCGCGTCGCCCGAGCCCTCCGTGCGGACGCAGCGACCGCGGTGGTCGTAGGTGTAGGCGTACCACTCGCCGTTGCGGTCGTCCCAGCGGGTGATCCGGCCGGCCTGGTCGTAGGCGAAGCGCAGCGGACGGCCGGACGAGTTGACGACCTCTACGAGGTTGCCACCGTCGTAGCCGTACCGCACCAGGGAAATCCCGCCGGACGGCGGATCGTGCAGGCTGAGTTCCGTGACGCGCCCATCGGAGGTCCGGACGTCGACCCGATACCCACCGGAGTGCCGGACCGCGACGGGCATCCCGGAGGGGTCACGGTCGAAGTCGATCCGGTCGGTGCGTTCCTCGATCGCGGTGAGTTCCGCGGTACCGCCCCGAGCGGGCGCGAACCGCAGCACGCGGCCGCTCTGCGGCTGGCGGATGGTGTACCCGCCATCGGCCGCCCGCGCCAACGGCCATCGGGCGCCGGCCTCCGCGAAGACCTCGCCCTCCGCGGGCGGGTGCGGATACACGAGGATCACCCCGTCGGGACCGGCGTAGCACACACCGCGCTCGTCCAGCTCCAATCGCTGGTCCAATGTGGACGCCCAGGACGGGCCGAAGAGGCGGCCGGAGCGGTAGGACGACACGTGGACGCGCTGCAGCACCAGCGGGAGCAGGCCGGGGAGCTGGACGTCCTTCTGCACCAGGTACATCTCGCCGGTCGCCATGTCGATCGGCTCGCGGCGGCCGCACCGCCCGACCGGTTCCTGGGAACGGAGGTCGGGATCTTCGGCGTCCCGCCGGAGCGGGCTCCCGTCGCCGGGGCGGCTGGCGCCTGGCGTGCCCGGGGTGCCGTCCACGCCGTCGGGGGTGTCGGGGCTGTTGGGGGTGTCCGGGCTGTTCAGGTCCGGCGTGTCGACCTTCCCGCCGCCGCCGTGCGCGGCCGACGGGGTGGTGCCCTCACCGCCCAGCTTGCGGCCCAGCTTGCTCAACTGCTGAATGATCTCGTCCAGCTTGCCGATCACCCGGCTGATCCGCGGCGACACGTTCCCGATGGTCTTGACCAGCTTCCGGATGAAATCCGCGATCCGCGTCACCGCCGACGAGATCGCCGCCGTGGCCTGCGCGGCGATCAACGGCGTCGCGAAACCCAACGTGCACGCCGCCTCCAGCGCCCACGTGATCAGCTTCCCAACCAGCTCGGCCACGATGTCGCGCACCATCTCGCGCACGAACCCCACCACCGTGCCCATGATCATCACACCGGAGGAAATCCCCTCCGCCAGTGACGCCGCCCCCGCCAGCGCCTCCGCCTGCGCCGCCCCGTTCTCCCGATAGGTGTCCGCCCCCTGACCGGTCCACCCCGCCGTGCCACCGTCGACCTCATTCTTCAAATCACCCGCGACCGCGCCGACCTCCCTGGCCACGTTCGCCCACGTGTCGGAAAACGACTGGATCACCGGCGGATCCCCCGCCAGCCAATCCAGCGCCTCCTTCAACGGCCGCACATGCTCGATCAGCCACGCCACCCCGTACTGCGCCAACGTGCCCAGCGGATCGATCACCATGGACAGGACTTCGAGACCGGTGCCCAGCGCCCCCAGCCCGCCCTCGACCCACGACCCGTCCTTGATCCCGTTGGACAGGTCCTGCGCCGACTCCAGGATCCCGATCCCCGTCACCCCGGTCGTCGTCGACACCGGCGCCGCGACCAGCGGGTTGCCCTCGGTCATCCGTCCCCCAATCTGCCCGGGGTACGACGCAACCAGCCCCTGGGCCGGTTCCGCAAGATCAGCGGGCGACGAGTTTCGCGGCCGTCTCGCTGTCGGCGGGGGTGTAGGTCGTCAGGCGGACCTCGGAGCGGCGGCCGAACCACAGGTGCGTGTAGTCGAAGCTCAACAAACCCGCCTCGGGGTGCACGAAGCACTTCGTCAGGTTCCGCATCGGCTGGACGTCGTGCTGGTTCCAGATCGCCTCGAACTCCGGGGACTCCCGTCGCAGGCGTTTGACCAGCGCCTTCCAGCCCGGCTCTGCGACGTGCTCGGCCATCGACGCGCGGAACTGCGCCACCGAGCGCGGCAGGCCGTCCTCCCAGTCCCGCAGCCTCGCCCGCCACCGCGGGTTCGTGAAGGCCAGCAGCATCGAGTTGCGCTCCTCGACCGGCACGCTCCCGACGTCCATCAGCCAGTCGTAGGTGCGGTTGTAGGCGAGGATGTCGGTGCGCGCGTTCTGCACCGCCGCGGGGAAGGGCTCCAGCTGGTCGAGGATCGCCCGGATCTGCGGCGTGACGACCTTGCAGTCCTTCTCCATCGGCGGCTCGGGCGCGCCGGCGAGCGTGAACAGGTGGCTGCGCTCGTGCTGGTCGAGCTGCAGGGTCCGCGCGACCGCGGTGAGCACCTGCTCGGACGCGTGGATGTCGCGGCCCTGCTCCAGCCACGTGTACCAGGTGACCCCCACCCCGGCGAGCTGCGCGACCTCCTCGCGCCGCAGCCCAGGCGTGCGGCGGCGGCCGCCCGCGGGCAGGCCGACCTGCTCGGGCGAGATCCGTTCCCGTCGGCTGCGCAGGAACGCGGCCAGCTCGGCGCGGCGGATCTCGTCGGCGGACATGCGCACGGCGGTGGTCATGCTGCCAGCCTGACACGCCACCGATCCTGTTACCAGGTAGTCCTGATACCTGGATCAACGCTATCTGGTACCAGGCTCCGCGAGAGCCCACGGTGGAACCATGACGACAACCCTGGCGCCGGCCGAGACCCGGCAGGCACTCACCCGCGGTGGGCTCGCCACCGTGCTCCTGGGGGCGGCGCTGGCGCCCATCGACCTGTACATCGTCAACGTCGCACTGCCCACGATCAATGCCGACCTGCACACGACCGCCGCCACGCTGGAGTGGATCGTCGCCGGTTACGGCCTCGCGTTCGCGCTCCTGCTGGTCGTCGGCGGGCGGCTGGGCGACGCGTTCGGCCACCGCCGCGTGTTCTCCCTCGGCCTGGCCGCGTTCACCCTGACCTCGCTGGTCTGCGGGCTCGCCCCGAACGCGGGCGTGCTGGTCGCGGCCCGTGTCGCCCAGGGCGCGGCGGCCGCGCTGGTGGTGCCGCAGGTGCTCTCGATCATCCAGGCCACGACCTCCGGCGAGCGACGCTCCCGCACCATCGGCTACTACGGCGCCACCGGCGGCATCTCGATGGTCGTCGGCCAGCTGCTCGGCGGGGTCCTGGTGTCGGTCGACCTCGCCGGCGGCGGCTGGCGGCCGATCTTCCTGGTCAACGTGCCGATCGGGCTGCTCGGCCTGGTGCTGGCGCGCCGTCTGCTGCCGGACACCAGGGCGAACCACCCGCTGGGCGTGGACCTGCGGGGCACCGCCCTGCTCGGCCTGACCCTGCTTGCGCTGCTCGTGCCGCTGCTGGAGGGCCAGGCGCTCGGCTGGCCGGCGTGGTGCTGGGCGCTGCTCGTCGCGGTCCCGTTCGGCGCGGCCGCGTTCGTCACCGTGGAACGCCGGCTCGAAGCGCGGGGCGCGACGCCGCTGCTGCCGCCGTCGCTGGCGCGGATGCCGAGCATGCGCCGCGGGCTCGCGGTCGGCGTGCCGTTCTTCGCCGGGTTCGGCGGGTTCCTGTTCGTCTACGCGCTCGTGCTGCAGGACGGCCTGCACCTCGGCCCGCTCGCGTCGGGTCTCGCGCTCACCCCGATGGCCGTCGCGTTCCTGGTGTTCTCGCTGCTCAGCAGCCGGTTCGTGGCCCGGCTCGGGCGGCACGTCATCGTGCTCGGCACGGCCGTGCAGGTGCTCGGGCTGCTCACCCTGATCGGCACCGTGCTGCTGGCCTGGCCGGACGTCACCGTCCTCGCCCTCGTCCCCGGCATGCTGGTGACCGGCGCCGGGCAGGGACTGGCCGGGCCGACGCTCTTCCGGGTCGTCCTGTCGCGGGTCCCGGCGGACAGCGCGGGCGCCGGCAGCGGGATGCTCACCACGACCCAGCAGAGCGCGCTCGCGCTGGGCGTCGCGACCATGGGCACGCTCTACGTCGCGCTGGCCGGGACGTGGGGCGCGCAGGACGCGTTGCTGCTGGTCACCGGCCTGCAGGCGACCGTGATGGCCGTCGCCGCGGTCGCCGCGCGGCGGTTGCCGGACCCGCGCGGCTGAAAATCCGCGCGAAGGGCGTCGGAGAACCGCTCCCCCGGGCGACGATGGGGGTGTGAGCGAACCGCGGGTACGACCGGACCCGGCCTTCGCGCTGCTCGACCTCTACGAGACGGCGCTGCCGGAGGTGTACGGCTACCTGCTCGCGCGCTGCGGTGACCGGGGCGTGGCCGAGGAGCTGACCTCCGAGACGTTCCTCGGCGCCGTCAGCGCGTGCCGGAACCCGGGAGCGCCCCCGGTGAGCACGCCGTGGCTCATCGGGGTGGCCCGGCACAAGCTGATCGACCACTGGCGGCGGCGGGAGCGCGAGGAACGCGGGCTGCGCGTGGTGCACGAGTCCGAGGCCGATTCGGTGGACCCGTGGGACGCCGAACTGGACGCCCTGCTGGCCCGCGAGGTGCTGGAGTCGCTGGGCGCGCACCACCGGGCCGCGCTGACGCTGCGATACCTGGACGGTCTGCCGGTGCCGGAGGTCGCCCGCCTGCTGGGCCGGACCGTGCACGCCACCGAAGCACTGCTGGTCCGGGCGCGATCCGCGTTCCGGGCCGCCTACCGGGAGAAGGAGGTGCGTGATGACTGACCCATTCGACGCACTCCGCGCCCCGGTCCAGCCGGTCGCCCCCGATCCGCGGTTCACCGCCGAGCTGCGCGAGCGCCTGCGTCGCGCTGTGTTGAACGGAGGAGAGATGACCAGCACGGAAGCACCCGCACGGGCGGAACTGCACTCGCTGACCCCGTACCTCGCCGTGTCCGACGCGCGGCGGGCGCTGGACTTCTACGTCGAAGCCTTCGGCGCGCAACGCCGCGGCGACCCCATCATGATGCCGGACGGCCGCATCGGGCACGCCGAACTGGCGATCGGCGACAGCGTCCTGATGCTTGCCGAGGAGTTCCCGGAGATCGGGCACGTCACGGCCGCGGGCGGGGCGAGCATCCGGATCGATCTGTCCGATGTGGACGCCGCGGTGGCGCGCGCCGTCGAGCTGGGCGCGCAGGTGCTCGACCCGGTGTCCGACCGCGGGCACGGCCGGTCCGGCTCGATTCGCGACCCCTTCGGCCAGCGGTGGCTGCTGTCCCAGGCGCCGGTCCGCGCGAGCGGCCAGGACACCGCGCGGCACGGCCAGGCCATGTACTTCACCTTCCAGGTCCCCGACGACGAGGCCGCGAAGGCGTTCTACGGCAGCGTCCTCGGGTGGCAGTTCTCCCGCGGATCCGTCGAACACGCCTGGGGTTTCGAGGGCCCAGGTCTGGAAGGCGGCCTGTGGGGCGGGCCGCGGCAGGTCGGCTGGAAGCTGATGTACGCGGTCGACGACGTGCACGCCGCGGTGGAGCGCGTGCGTGCGGCGGGCGGTCAGGTGACCGAAGTGGACCGCAAGCCCTACGGCCTCACCGCCGACTGCATCGACAACCAGGGCATCGAGTTCTGGCTCTGGCAGCCTTGAGTCACCCCGGCAGGGCGACGCGGGCCGGGCGGGGGCGGCCGAGGCTCACATACGACAGTCCGGCGTCCGTGATGGTCCGCGGCTCCAGCAGGTTCCGCGTGTCCACCACCCCGTCGCCCTGCATCAGGTCCGCCACGTAGCCCCAGTCCAGCTTGGTGAACTCGGCCCACTCGGTGAGCACGACGATCGCGTCCGCGTCCTTGGCCACCTGGTACGGGTCGTCGACCACGGTCATGCCGGGCAGCGCTTCGCGCACCGCCGGGTCGTAGGCCGTCACCTCGGCGCCGTGCGCGGCGAGCATCGAGGTGACCGACAGGGCGGGCGAGTCGCGCAGGTCGTTGGTGCCCGCCTTGAACGCCAGGCCCAGCACGCCGATCCGGGCGGCGGCCAGGCTGCCGCCCACCGCGCCGGCGATCTTCGCGACGATCCGGTCCCGCTGCGCGATGTTCTCCACGATCGCCGCGGTGAGCAGCGAGAAGTCGAACCCGACGGACTCGGCGACCTGCACCAGCGCGTGCGTGTCCTTGGGCAGGCAGGAGCCGCCCCAGCCGGGGCCGGGCTTGAGGAACGACCGGCCGATGCGGCGGTCGTGGCCCATCCCCTCGGTCACCGACACGATGTCCGCGCCGAGCCGCTCGCACAGTTCGGCGATCGCGTTGACGTAAGACAGCTTCATCGCGAGGAAGCAGTTGGCCGCGTACTTGACCAGCTCCGCGCTGGCGGCGTCGGTGATGACGTTCGGCGCGGACAGGTCGCGGTAGAGGTCGGCGATGCGGCGCGCGGCGGCCTCGTCGTCGGAGCCGACGACGATCCGGTCCGGGTGCATGAAGTCGGCGACCGCGGTGCCCTCGCGCAGGAACTCGGGGTTCGCCACCACCGGCACGTCGTCGCGGCCGAGCAGGGCGCGGATGCGCTGGGCGGTGCCGACCGGGACGGTCGACTTGGTGACCACCGCGCACCCGGCCGGCAGGACGTCGGCGATCTCCGCGATCACCGCTTCGACGGCGCGGAGGTCGGCGGCGCCGCCCGCGCCCATCGGGGTCGGCACGCACAGGTAGACCGCGTCCGCTCCGGCGACCGCGGCGCGCGACCCGACCACGAACCGCAGCCTTCTCGCGGCGAGCCCGCGCGTGACCAGTTCCTCCAGGCCGGGCTCCAGGATGTCCACCCGTCCCGCGGCGAGCCGGGCCACCTTGACGTCGTCCACGTCCACGCAGGTCACCTGGTGTCCGAGGGCGGCGAGGCAGGCCCCGGTGGTCAGTCCGACGTATCCGGTGCCGATCACGACGATGCGAGCTCCGCTCATGCTGCCGACGGTGACAGCCGCAGTTGACCGCAGTCCTAACGGAAGTCGTCCGCGCCGGGTACGTCGCGCGACGGGTGAGGAGGGCCACGCCAGGCCGGGGAAAACGAGCGTTAACCTCGTGTGCAGAGCAGAGTGGCCGGCCACGGAAGGAACCGTTCATGCAGATCAAGGACACCGCCGCGATCGTCACAGGTGGTGCGTCGGGACTCGGTGGCGCGACGGCGAAGGCGCTCGCCGAGCGGGGCGCGCACGTGTTCGCGCTGGACCTCGCCGCCGGGATCGAGAAGGCGGAGAAGGTCGAGGGCATCACCTACGTCGAGGCCGATGTCACCGACGGTGACCAGGTCGCGGCCGCGGTGGAGCAGGCCGCGGGCGGGTCGGTGCCGCTGCGGGTCGTGGTGAACTGCGCCGGCATCGGGCCGTCCGCGCGGATCCTGTCCAAGAAGGGCAGGCACGACCTGAACCTGTTCCGCAAGGTCGTCGAGGTCAACCTGATCGGCACCTTCAACGTGACGACGCTGGCCGCCGAGGCGATCGCCAAGACCGAGCCCGTCGAGGACGGCGCCCGCGGCGTCGTCATCAACACCGCGTCGGTCGCCGCCTTCGACGGGCAGATCGGGCAGGTCGCCTACTCGGCGTCGAAGGGCGGTGTGGCCGGGATGACGCTGCCCGCGGCGCGCGACCTGGCCTCGCACGGCATCCGGGTCATGACGATCGCGCCGGGCATCATCGACACCCCGATGCTGGCCACGGTCTCCGACGAGTTCCGGGCCGGCCTGGCGGCGGGAGTGCCGTTCCCGAAGCGCCTCGGCCGGCCCGACGAGTACGCCCAGCTCGCGGTGAACATCGTGGAGCACGACTACCTCAACGGCGAGGTCATCCGCATGGACGGCTCGCTGCGGATGGCGCCGCGCTAGGCACGCAGCACCAGGGCCTGGGTGTCGGTCCCGGCGCTGACGTGCAGGATCGCGTCGGCGCCGTCGACCGTGGCCTGGTCCAGCGGGAAGTAGCCCTGCATGGGGTTGGTGTCGGTGCGCGCCTCCGCGGCAGCGAGTTCGCGCGCCGGCACCAGGCCCCACTCGTCGACGCGGCTCTGCAACCGGCCCTCGAACGTCTCCGGCGCGGGCTCGCCGAGGTCGATCGCCTTGCTGCTGCCCAGGCTGCCGACGATCAGCCGGTACCGCTCGCCCACCAGCGACGAGACGATGGCGCCCGCGCTGGACCAGTTCATGTCCATCGGGCCCAGCCGCATGTGGCTCTCGTTGCGCTGCAGGTGCCGGTTCTGGCCGAACACCAGGACCGGGCCGCGCTCGGCGTCCCGGATGTCGAGCAGGTTCTGGGCCATCATCGCGTCGCGGAACGCGCTCATCCGGGTCCAGCGGGCGCTGTCGTCGACCGGTTCCGCGGCCTGGCGGTGGTACCGCAGCAGGCCGAGGCCCGCGGTGAGGTGGATCCGCGCCCGGTCCCACTGCGCGCGAGAGGTCGCCGCGATCAGCATCGGCGCGCTGGCGTAAAGGGTGACCAGCATGTCGTCGGCGATCACGCGGAGCCGGTCCGCCTCGGGCGTGGCGCCGGGTGATTCGGCCGCCTTCAGCACCGCTTCCGTGCGGTTCCACCGCTCGTCGTCGCCGGTGAGGGCCGCGATGTCGTGGTCGAGGCCAAGGTAGTCCCGCGCGTGCTCCAGGTAGGTGCGCGGGCTGGGCGCGTTCATCATCTCGGTGGAGACGTCGAAGCCGTGGAAGGCGAGCGGCCGCTCGGCGGTCTCGTTGTACTCACGCATCCAGGTGATCAGCCGCCGGTTGTTGTCGAGCTCGCCGAAGCGGTGCGAGAAGCCCTCGCGCATCACCGTGTCCAGGTTGCCGACGCCGTGCTGGACGTAGTCGTTCACCTCGAGCGCGGCGACGCGGTCGGTCTCCAGTGCGATCGCGGTGACGTCACCGGCCAGCTCGGCGAACAGTCCGTTGCGGATCAGGGCGAAGGCCGATTCCAGGTGGGCGGGCTCGCCGAAGGCCAGGAAGTCGACGTCCGGGGCGAGTAGTTCTCGAATGTCCATGAGCCTCAATCGTATCGTTGAAAGAACAGTTGAGACTTTTGTTAGCTTGGTCTTGGTGGAAGTGCGCTAAAGTCTCCAACCGGTGGTCACCCTGAAACCGGCGGATCTCGCACGCGAGCACGGCATCTCGACGCAGGCGGTGCGCAACTACGAGCGCGACGGCTTCCTCCCGCGCGCCGACCGCACGCCCAGCGGGTACCGGGTCTACACGGAGGTGCACGCCGCGGCGCTGCGGGCGTTCCTCGCTCTCGTCCGGGCTTACGGGCACGCGATCGCCGGGCAGATCATGAACGCGCTGAACGAGGGCAGGCTCGACCACGCGCTGACGCTCGTGGACCGCGGGCACGCCCAGCTGTTGCGCGACCGCGAGACGCTGGACTCGGTGCGCAAGGCGGTCGGCCACCTGACCGAAGCCCCGCCCGTGCCGGAAGGGCCGACGCGGACGATCGGCGAACTCGCGCGGAGGCTGCGCGTCACGCCCGCGACGCTGCGCAAGTGGGAGGAGGCGGGCATCGTCGTGCCCACCCGCGACCCGGCGACCGGCTACCGCCTCTACCAGCCCACCGACGTCCGCGACGCGGAACTCGCGCACCTGCTCCGCCGCGGCGGCTACCTGCTGGAGCACATCGCGGAGGTGGTGCGGCAGATCCGGGCCGCGGGTGGGACGGAGGCGCTGGCCGGCACTTTGACGGCGTGGCAGGGGAAGCTGACCGCGCAGGGAGTGGCGATGTTGGAGGCTGCCACGCAGCTGAGCGCCTACCTCCGCGTGGCCGAGGCTTCCGGCTGACGGGCGCGCGGTGGGGATGGGCAGCGTGGGTAGGCAGGCCGCCGCCCGGGGGCAGGCCCGTAGGCGAAGGTCAGGATGGCGCGGCCCCGCAGGCCCGTGAGCCGAGACCCGGCGGCCCAGCCCGGACAGGGCCCGCGAGCCGAGGCCGGGATCGCGCGGTGGGGATGGCGAAGCGCGGGTAGGTAGGACGCCGCAAGCCCAGCCGACGGCCGCGGGGAAGGCCCGTAGGCGAAGGCCAGGATGGCGCGGCCTGGCAGGCAAGCCCCGTAGCGGAGGCCGGGACGGCGCGGCCCCGCAGGCCTGCGAACGGAGACCGGGACGGCGCAGCCCGGCCAGGCAGACCTGCGAGCCGAGACCCGGCGGCCCAGACCGGGCCCGCGAGCCGAAACCCGGATCGCACGGCGCGGACGGCACAGCCCAGGCAAACAGACCCGCGAACCGAAACCCAGGCAGCACAGCCCAGACCGGGCCCACGAGCCGAAACCCGGATCGCACGGCGGGGACGGCGCAGCCCAGGCAAACAGACCCGCGAGCCGAGACCCGGGCAGCACAGCCCAGACCGGGCCCGCGAGCCGAGACCGGGATCGCACGGTGGGGATGGCGCAGCCGGGGCAGGCAGGGCCGCCATGCCGAGCCAACGGCCTCCCGGCAGTGCGCGGTCAGTGGCGCCCCAGCGTCCGCAGGCGGGCCACCACCAGGGGAAGCGCCACCAGGCGGCGCCTACCGCCCAATGACCTACAGGTCGCCCATGAACGGGATGCCGTTCGCTGTCGTGGTCATCCACTCGCGCAGGGCGTGCGTGGCTCGTACGTCGTCCTCGTTGTAGCGCAGCAGTCGGTCGCGCTGGGTCAGGTCCGGCTCGCCGCCGTCCATGCCTACCGCCTGGCGGTACCAGCGCATCGACGCCTCGCCGCCTGCTTCCGGGTCGCGCCAGGTGAAGCCGGCCACCGGGGCGACCACCTTCAGCCCCTTGCCCCGGGAGCACAGGAACTGGTCGGACACGCTGCGGAACAGGTCCACCCACTCGTCCGAGTCCACAAAGGACTGGATCTCCGCCTTGGCAGGCATGCCGGGGTGGTCGCCGAACCGCTCGACCGATCCGAAGAGCCAGCGGTTCTCGGCCATCGCGTTGTAGCAGTAGGCCCGGAAGGTCAGGCCCGCGGCGAGGGTCCGTTCCCGGACCTCCCGCAGCCAGGTCCAGAACTCCGTGAACGACCGCGCCTCGTCCCCGGTCGGCAGCGGCTGCCAGGTCACGAACGCGCGGTAGCCCTGCTCGATCCCGATGTCCGCGCCGCTGAGCAGGCAGCCCCACAGGTAGGCGCCGGACTCGCCGAAGGACTCCATGTCGATGTCGACCTCGACGTCCGCCCGCGCCACCTCGACCTCGCGGACGCGGCGCACCATCGTCAGGTCCGCCAGCCACGCCCTCGCCAGCGCGACCGCGTCGGCGAACGGCCCGGACGTCCAGATGATCGGCGGCTCGTCGTCCGGGTCCAGCGCGGCGAGCTTGTCCACTGTGGAAACCCCGGCGCGGCGCAGCTCCATCGCGTCCTCACCGCGCACGACCAGGCTCACGTCCCGCATCGCGGTCAGCTCCGCCTCGCACGTCGGCCACCACGGGCACGTGCGGCACTCCAGCACGCGGGACGGCTCGGCCAGCGCGGGGCCACCGCTGCGGGCGGCCTCGGCGATCGCCAGCCGGTCGGCGAAGCGCGTGTCGTACTCGGTCAGCGCCGTGCGGCCGTTCGGCCAGGTGGCGGCGGACAGGTCGTGCCACAGCACCACGTCGGCGTCCAGGCCGATGACACCGCCGACCAGCCGGGCGGACGCCACGCCGTGCGCCTCCAGCATGCGGCGCAGGTGGGCCAGCCGCATCTGGTCGCGCGGGTGCGAGCGGACCCGGCGCGCCGGGTCGGGGATCGCGTGCCGCGGGTCGAGGTCGTGCGGCGGCGTGGTGACCGCGCCCGCGCCCGGGTCGGTGATGCGGTGGCGCACCACCAGCACCGGCAGGTACCCGCCCTCGGCGCGGACCAGCAGCTCGGACCCGCCGCGGCGGTGGCCGGCCCGGTCGGCGGGCAGCAGCGCGCCCCAGATGTAGTCGGCGCCCTGCGCCATCGCCTGCTGGGTCGCGGCGGCCCGCTCCGGCGGCGGCAGCTCACGGTCGACGACCACCCAGCTCGCGCCCTGGTTGGCCGCGATCAGCCGGTCGCGGATCTCGGCGCGGTGCGCGGCCGCGTCGGCGATGCGCTGCTCGGCCGACGGGTCCGGCGGGGCCAGCGGCACCTCGCGCATCGCCGGGTCGTGTTCGAGGTGCACGCGACGACGGCAGCGGCTCACCGCGCCGGCCTCGAGCAGCACCTCAGGTTCCATGACACCTACTTTAGAGAGGGCCACCGACAGTTCCGCGCCGAGTGTGACCGGCGCATTACGTGTCGGACATGCTCCGGCTTGTGCGTGCCGCTACATTCAGCCCATGGCTCGCAAGAAGACCAAGACGCCGGCCGAGACGGGCATCACGCCGAAGAAGGCCAAGAACGCGGTCGCCGTGGCGAAGATCGTGGTCCCCGCGGTGGCACCCGCGCTGGCACCGCTCGCGGTCAAGGCGGCGAGCGCGGTCCGCGACGCCTACGACCACTACCAGGCGCGGCGCCTCGGCGTGCCGATCGACCGGCTGTCGGAGTTCACCGGCCGCGGCGCGCACCTGCTGGCGCGCATCGCCGGCACGTCCGAGGCGCTGGCCGAGGTGCGCAAGGCCGAACGCGCGAGCGACGACGACGTCCGCTTCGCGAAGGACTCGCAGGCGACGCTCGAACAGCTGACCGCCGCGGTACGGGCCGCCGAGCGGATGCCCGGCACGCGCCGCAAGGCCGCGCACCAGGCGGTGACGGCCGAGCTGGAGCGGATCGAGGGCCAGCTGCTCAAGCGCCTCGGCGTCTAGCTACTGGATGAAGCCCTTCGCGACCATCCAGTCGCGGGCGACCTCACCGGCGTCGCGGCCGTCGACGTCGACCTGCTTGCACAACTCGATCATCTGCTGGTTGTCCAGCGCCTTCGCGACCGGTTCGAGCACCCCGCGCACCGCCGGGTGCGCGTCCAGGAACTCCTTCTTCATCGTGACCGCCGCGTTGTACTGCGGGAAGAACCGCTTGTCATCGGCCAGGACGCGGAGGTTCAGGCCGGCGATGCGGCCGTCGGTCGTGAAGATCTCGCCGAAGTTGCAGGTGCCGCTGGCCACCGCGGAGTAGATCGCGCCGGTGCCGAACGTCTTCACCTCCGTGGTCGGGAAGCCGTAGGTCCGCTGCACGCCCGGCATCCCGTCCTGGCGGCTCGCGAACTCCGTCTCCACGCAGAAGATCGCCTGTTCCGGGTGCTGCTTCAGGAACTCCGTCATGTCCGAATTGGACCGCAGGTTGTGCTGCCGCGCGTAGGCCTCCGTGGTGGCGAACGCGTAGGTGTCGTTCACCGGCGAGTAGTCCAGCCAGGTGATGCCGAACTGCGCCTCGTCGGCCGCCTTCGCCGCGTCGAACTGGGCCTTCTCGTCCGGGATCGGCTCGGTGTTGCCCTGGTAGGAGATCCACGCGGTGCCGGTGTACTCCCACGAGATGTCGATCTGCCCGTTGATCAGCGCCTGCCGCGCGGAGTTCGACCCGCTGATGTTCGTCAGGTCGGTGATGTCCGCACCGGCCGCCGACAACGCCAGCTCGGCCATGTAGCCCAGGATGATGTTCTCGGTGAAGTCCTTCGACCCCACCGCGATGTCCACGCCGTCCAGGCTCGGCACCGGCCGGATCGACCCGGGCTTCACGTCGTATGGCAGCGCCGCGTTGACGTCCAAGCCGCACGCGGTGAGCGAGGTCGTCAGCAGCGCCGCGCCGAGAATCGCCTTGAACCGCTTCACGCCAGCCCCCTCGGTCCGAAGACGCGTTCCATGACCGCGCCCAGCCAGTCGATCAGCAGCGCGAGGCCGACCGCCAGGATCGCGCCGGTGACCAGCACGGGAACGCGGTTGAGCTTGTACCCGGTGTCGATCAGCTCGCCGAGCCCGCCGCCGTTCACGAAGAACGCCAGCGTCGCCGTGCCGACCGCGAGCACCAGCGACGTCCGCAGCCCGGCCAGGATCAGCGGCACCGCCAGCGGCAGCTCGATCCGGAACAGCACCGCGCGGCCGGACATGCCGATGCCGCGGCCGGCGTCGATCAGCGCCGGGTCGACCGAGTTGATGCCGACGATCGTGTTCCGCAGCACCGGGAGCAGCGAGTAGAACGCGATCGGCAGCACCGCGACCCAGAACCCGTCCCACTGCGTCCACAGGAAGAACAACACGATCACGCCGAGCGCGGGCGCGGCCTGCCCGATGTTCGCGATCGTCAGGAACACCGGCGCGACCGGCCGCGCCCAGGAGCGGGTGAGCACCGCGCCGAGCGGCACCGCGACGCCGACCACGATGACCGCGACCGCGACCGTGATCAGCAGGTGCTGCCACGTCGCCTCCAGCAGCCGGGCGGCGTTCAGGTTCTGCGCCTCGATGGCGTCGTTGTCCCGCAGCAGCGCCCACGCCACGACCGCGGCGACGACCACCACGACCACCGCGGGCTGCACCAGCAGCCGCGCCCGTTCCGCGCGGCGAGAACCGGATTCGGTGGTGAACCCCTTGTCGACGGCTGTGGTCACGCCGGTCCCCCGTCGTCCGAGTGCTCCTCGCGCAGCCGCTGGATCGTGCCCATCACGGTGTCCAGCTCGATCATCCCGGCGTACTCGCCACGCGCCCCGGTGACCGGCACGCCGCCACCCTCGACGAGCATCGCCTCCAGCGCGTCCTGCAGCGTCGACTGCAGGCTCACGTAGTCGCCGATCGGCTTGCCGACCCCCTCCAGCGAGGTCGCGCTGCCCAGGTCGCGGACGTGCACCCAGCGGACCGGGCGGCGGCGGTGGTCCAGCACCAGCGCATAGGTGCGGCGCTGCTCGGTCATCTGCCGCCGCAGCTCGGCGGGCGAATCGCCGATCGTCGCGGTCACTGTGTCCTGCTTCAGCTCGACGTCGCGCACCCGCAGCAGGGTGAGCTGCTTGAGCGAGGCGCCCGCGCCGACGAACCCGGCGACCGTGTCGTCGGCCGGGTTGGCCAGGATCGCGTCCGGGGTGTCGTACTGCAGGATCTTCGACTGGTTGCCGAGCACCGCGATCTTGTCGCCGAGCTTCACGGCCTCGTCGAAGTCGTGGGTCACGAACACGATCGTCTTGCCCAGTTCGGACTGCAGCCGCAGCAGCTCGTCTTGCAGGTTGCCGCGGGTGATGGGGTCGACCGCGCCGAACGGCTCGTCCATCAGCAGCACCGGCGGGTCGGCGGCGAGCGCGCGGGCCACGCCGACGCGCTGCTGCTGGCCGCCGGAGAGCTGGCGCGGGAACCGGTCGTGGAACTGGGCCGGGTCGAGCCCGACCAGGTCGAGCATCTCGTCGACGCGGTCGGCGATCTTCTTCTTGTCCCAGCCGAGCAGCCCGGGCACGACCGCGACGTTCTCCGCCACCGTGAAGTGCGGGAACAGCCCGGCCTGCTGGATCGCGTAGCCGACCTTGCGGCGCAGGCGGTCCGGGTTGAGGCTCAGCGCGTCCTCACCGCCGATGGTGATCCGGCCGGACGTCGGCTCGATCAGCCGGTTGATCATCCGCATCGTGGTCGTCTTGCCGCAGCCGGACGGGCCGACCAGGATCACGATCTTCCCCGCCGGGATCGTCATGGTGACGTCGTCGACCGCGGGCTGGCGCGAGCCGGGGTAGCGCTTGGTGACGTGCTCCAGCTGGATCTCGACGCCGGACACCGCGCCGGATTCGGCCTGTGCGGGAGATTCGATGGTTTCAGACACGGACACCCCTGGGAACGGTGAAGCGGGAGATCAGGACGTAGATGCCGTCGAGGATCAGCGCGAGGACCACCACGCCGATCGTGCCGGTGAGGGCCTGGCTCATGGAGTTGGTGCTGCCGGCGTTGGTCAGGCCGGCGAACACCTCGGACCCCAGCCCCGGCCCCTTGGCGTAGGCGGCGATCACCGCGATGCCCATCAGCATCTGGGTCGCCACGCGCATGCCGGCCAGGATCGCGGGCCAGGCCAGGCGCAGCTCGACGCGCGTGAGCACGCCGAACCGGCTCATCCCGATGCCCTTGGCCGCGTCGGTGACCGCGGGGTCGACCCCGCTCAGCCCGACGATGGTGTTGCGCACGATCGGCAGCAGCGCGTACAGCACGAGCGGGATCACGCTGGGCGCGACGCCGAGCCCGACGACCGGGATCAGCAGCCCGATCAGCGCGAACGACGGGATGGTGAGGACCGTGCTGGCCAGCGCGGTGGCCAGGGCCGATCCGATGGGGCTGCGGTAGACCGCGACGCCGATCAGCACCCCGATGACGGCGGCGATGATCGTGCACTGCACCACGGCGCTCACGTGGAGCCAGGCCTGCAGCCCGAGCCTGCTCCACCGATCGGCCACGTATTCGAACAGGTTCATCCCCGGTGGCCGCCTCCTCCCGGTTCGTCGTTCACTCGTCCGGCCTACCCACCGTTGCCGAAAAACGTGAAAGTCTCAACTACCGACACCGGGTGAAGGTCTATTGAGCACCGATTTCCGGACCGCTCCCAGCGTTCACCACCCGGGACGCCGTCGCATGATCATTCCCGGTCTCCTACCCTGGATCGGTGAGCAAGCGACCCCAGCGACACGGAGCGTCACGCACCGTGCGCGGCGTCCTGCTCGCGCTCACCTCCGGCGGCCTGGCCGTCAGCGCGCACGCGCTCGCCCACGGCGGCCTGCCGGACACCGCGCTGACGCTGCTGCTCGTCCTGCTCGTCGGCTGGACCGGCACCGCGCTGGCCGACCGCACCCGCGGCCCGGTCGGCGTGCTGACCGTCCTCGGCGCGGCCCAGCTGCTGATGCACGTCGTGCTCGACGAGCTGATGCCGCACGCCGGCGACATGCCCGGCGCGATGTTCGCCGCCCACGCGGGCGCGACCGTCGTGACCGGACTGCTGCTGGCGCACGCCGAAGCGCTGCTGGACGTCGCCGCCGCGCGGTTGTCGCTGCTGCTCCCGGTCCTGTTCGGACCGCTCCCGCCGCCGGTCCCGCTGCCCGTCGCGCCCGCTCCGGCGCCGGGCGTGCCGCAGGTGCGGGTGCTGTTGAGCCGGATGCACGCGAGGCGCGGCCCGCCCGCGCGCCCGGCGCACCACACCCTTCACCTCAGCGCAGCGCGCTGACCCACTCACTTCTTTCAGGAGCATCATGACGAACAACGCCGTCATCCGGCGCGGGCTCGTGCTGGCCGGCACCGTCGGGATCGCGGGCCTGCTGGGCGCGGGCGTCGCGTCCGCGCACGTCACCGCCAACGTCCTCGGCTCGGAGCCGCAGCAGGGCGGGTACGGGGCGATCACGTTCCGCGTGCCGAACGAGGAGGAGAACGCCGCCACCGTCAAGGTGGAGATCGACTTCAAGCCGGAGTACGCGATCAGCTCGGTGCGGTACCAGCCGATCCCCGGCTGGACCGCGGAGGTCACCAAGACCCCGCTGCCGGCGCCGGTCAAGAACGGCAAGGGCCTCGACGTCACCGAGGCGGTCACGAAGGTCGTCTTCACCGCTCAGCCGGGCACCAAGATCGGCCCCGGCGAGACCCAGTACCAGGACTTCGGCATCACCGCGGGCTCGCTGCCCGCGGTCGACGAACTGGTCCTGCCCGCGATCCAGACCTACGACAACGGCACGGTCGTCGCGTGGGACCAGGTCCAGGCAGCCGGCGCGGAGGAGCCGGAGCACCCGGCGCCCACCGTGTCGCTGGCCGCGGCTTCGGCCTCGGGCGACTCGCACCACGCGAAGACCGCCGCCGCACAGGCCGCCGCGGAGGAGTCCGCCTCCACCGACGACACGGCCCGCTGGCTCGGCGGCGCCGGACTGGTCGTCGGCGCGCTCGGCCTCGGTGTCGGCGCCGGCGCGGTCCTGCGGTCCCGGAAGGCGTCGAAGTAATGCGCCGCCTGCTCGTCACGGTCGCCACCGCACTGGTCGCGCTGGTCGTCACCGCCACCCCGGCGCTGGCGCACAACGTGCTCGTCTCGTCCGACCCGGCCAAGGACGCCACGCTCGCGACCGGGCCGTCGAAGATCACGCTGACCTTCGACGCGCCGGTGCAGGGCGGCAACGTCAACCAGGTCTCGGTCACCGGCCCCGGCGGCACGCAGTGGGCGGAGGGCGACGTGCAGATCAACAGCAACGTCGTCACCGTCGGCGTGCGGCCGCTCGGCCCGGCCGGGCAGTACACCGTCGGGTTCCGGATCCTGTCCGCCGACGGGCACCCGGTGACCGGCGAGGTGCCGTTCACCCTCACCACGGCCGGCAACGGCACCCCGGCCACGGCCAGTGCCGCGACCGGGGCCGACACGGCCGCACCCGCCGCCCAGTCCGGCGGCGGGGTTCCGGTGTGGGTGTGGATCGTCGGCGCGGTGGTCCTGCTGGCCATCGGGCTGACGCTGGCTCTCCGGATGGGCAGGGAGAAGGCGTGACCACGGCGGCCGGGGCCACCTCGCAAGTCCGTTACCAGGCGATCGTCGCGATCGTCACCGCCGCGCTGGCCGGCGCGCTGATCGGCGTCGCGCTGACGGCGACCGCGCCGGTGCCCGGGGTGGCGGAGGTCAGCGAGGTGGTCTCGGTCGCCATCCCGATCGTCCGCGTGCTGCTCGACCTGGCCGCGGTGACGACGATCGGGATCGCCCTGCTGTCCGTGCTGGTCGGGTACGACCGGCCGAAGCTCACCGAGCCGATCATGCGCCGCGCCCGTCCGATCGCGCTGGCCGCGTCGCTGGTCTGGACGACGACCGCGCTGGTCACGCTCGTGCTGCAGACCGCCGAGTACCGGCCGCAGGTGCCGACGGTGAGCTTCGCCGACATCTGGGACTACGTCGTGCAGGTTGGGGCGGGCAAGGCGCTGCTCGTCGTCGCCGTGCTGGCGCTGGTCCAGGTCGGGCTCGGGGTGCTGACGCTGCGGCACGGCGAGAAGGTGCCCGCCGAGGTGCGCGTCGGGCTCGGCCTGTTCGCCCTGCTGCCGCTGCCGGTGACCGGGCACGCGGCGAACTGGGACTACCACGACTACACGATGATCTCGATGGAGCTGCACGTCATGGGCGCGGTCGCGTGGACCGGCGGCCTCGGCGCGATGGTCGTGCTGCTCGCCGCCAACCGGACGCTGCTCGCGCACGCGCTGCCGCGGTTTTCCAAGCTGGCGACGTTGTGCCTGGTCCTGGTGTCGGCGACCGGGCTGTTCAACGCGGTCGTGGAGATCCTGCTCAACCCGACGATCGGCCTGTTCACCGCGTTGTTCACCACGCCGTACGGGCAGCTCGTGGTGCTCAAGCTGGTGTGCGCGGCCGGGATCGCGGTGCTCGGGGCGATGGTCCGGTGGAAGCTGATGCCGCGGATCGTCCGGCACGAGCGGACCGCGCTCGCGACGTGGGCGACGCTGGAGCTGACCATCATGGGGCTCGCGTTCGGGTTCGCGGTGGTGCTCACCCGGGCCCCGGTCAGCTAACCGTCAGTAGCTGCAAGTTGCACGCGTGGGGGACGGATTAATCCACCCAGGGTGACTAGCCGGACCGAATTTCCCACCGCGCGCACAGGGATCCGGACATACGACGAGCGGTCTCCTGCGGTCGGTAAATGTCCCCGTTTTTCCCACGATGTGGACTAGCGGTAGCGGGCCCACTCCGTACCGGCGCGGCCCGCGCGCAGGTCGCCCAGCCGTCGCCGCAGCTCACCGCGCACGTGCGGGTGGCTGCGCAGGATCGGCAGCACGCTGGTCACGAGCTTGAGCTCGCGGGCGGCCCGCAGCACGGCGAACCCGTCCCAGGTGGTGACGTCGAAGCCGTACACGTCGGCGAGCATGCGGTACCGGCCCGCCGGGTCCCCGAACCGCTCGCGGCCGACGGCCAGCGGCGTGAGGTCCCACTCCGGCGGGCCGAAGCACGCGGAGTCGAAGTCGCACAGCACCGGGCCGTCCGGGCCGACGATCACGTTGCCCGGGTGCGCGTCGCCGTGGATCAGGCTCCGGTCCAGGGGGAACTCCAGCTCGCCGAGCGCGGCTTCGACTTCGGCGCTGCGGCGCAGCAGGAACCGGCGGTCGTCCGGGTCGAGCTCCTCGGCGTCGGCCACGCGGGCGCGCACGTCCGCCAGCGGCGCCCACTCGCCGACGCCGTCCGGGGCGGGCAGGGCGTGCACCCGGCGCAGCAGTCTGCCCAGGTCGGCGGCGTTCGCGCGGCGCTCGCCCGGCGGCACCCGGACCCACGCGGTGACGACGTGCTCGCCGACGTGGATCGGCTGGCCGACGCCGGGCAGCAGCCGGATCGCCGGCACGTCGTTGGCCTCGAAGTGCCGCGCGACCTCGACGACCTTGGCGACCCGGTGCCGCAGCGCACGCGACCCGACGATGCGCATCACGACCGGCGCGCCGGCCAGCTCGTAGACGGCGTTGTTGGTGAACCGCAGCAGCCGGGCGCCGCGGTGGTCCAGACCCAGGAGGGCGCACGCCTCGGCCAGCACGGCGGCCAGTTTCTCCTTGGTGAACCGGCCGTCCAGCTCGTCCGCGACGGTGCGCATCTTCCTAGGCGGCGAAGAACGAACTGATGCGTTCGTCCAGGTCGCGGGCGTCGGGGTTGTTGCGGCGCTTGGCCGCTTCCTCCTGCATCGGCATCATGCGGTCCTTCACGCGGGCCGACTTGAGGCCGTCCGCCGACTCCAGCGCCAGGCGGCCGATGCGGGCGCCGTGGTCGATGTCGCCGTCGATGAGGTGGTTGGTGGCCAGCGCGGCCTGGTTGAACACCTTGCTGCGCTGCATGTCCTCGCCGTAGGCCTCGATCGCCCTGGTCAGCGCCGGGATCGCGTACTGCGTGTGCTTCGTGTCGACACCGCGCGCCAGTACCGTGTGGACGGTCCCGATCATCGCGTAGACGTCGGTCTCGTTGAAGAACTTCACCCAGTCCTCGGCCTCGGCCACGTTCGCGCGGGCGAACTCGTCCTTGGCCAGGCCGAGCAGCTTCAGCGACTGGTCCTCGTTGCCCATCATCGCGTAGGCCCACGCCTGGTTCGCCGCGAGCACGGAGATCGCCAGCTCGGAGCCGGATTCCTGCGCCGCGATCTGCCCCAGCTGGAACAGCTTGAGCGCGTCGTTGGGCGCTTCCTGGTGCAGGTAGACCCGGCCCATCCGGTACAGGATGTTGGCCACCAGGTGGTCGTTGTTGCCCTGCTTGGCCAGCTCCAGCGCGTTGGCGAAGTGCCCGCGCGCGGAGTCCATCAGTCCACTGTCGAACGACGTCCAACCAGCCAGGCTGTGCAGGTCGGCCAGCGCCACGAACAGGCGCGAGCGGACCGGGGTGGCCGCGGAGGAGTCGAGCATCTGCTGCCCCCAGGACAGCTGCGCGACCACGGCGTCGCGGCAGAAGCCGCCGCCGTACTGGTAGTCGAGCGCGCGCAGCGCTCTGGTCGCAGCCTCGACCTGGCGCACGTCGGTCATCCCGATGTGGCCGGGTGCCGGCGTCCTCGCGGGGCTCGCCGCCCATGCCCTCGGCGACGATCCCAGGATGGCCGCCCCCATCGTGACCTGGGCGGCGTGCGCGAGGAAGTTCCGCCGCTTCACGGACTCGTCCTCCTCAGCCTGCTGCTCGTCGGCTGCGCCGACGACCTGAATCTCGGTGGCCTCGTCGTAGGCGAGGCCCATGTATCCACGGGGGACACCCAAGCCGTCGGCGATCCGGGCGAGCACGTCGTAGGCCATCACCTGGCGGCCCTTGAGGATCTCCGAGACCTCCGACTGGGACTGGCCGGTGAGTGCGGCGATCTGGCGCTGGGAGATGCCCTCCTTGCGCAGGTTCCGGTACACGGCACTGATGTTGCGGGCGGCCAGGGCCTCCCTCATCTCCCGCTTCTCCCAGGCATCCGAGCTGATCGGGTGTCCCTGGCGGGCATCAGTGTTGTCACCGGCGTCCATTGCGCCCCCTCACCGTCCTGTCGGGCGTCGATTCGCAGCGTAGGCACACCCATTGAACCCTGGGAAACGTCGTTGCGGGAGCCCTGATCGGTCGGGGTGAACTCCGGCGACCGTTCACCGGCTCGCCCGCGCCGGTCGCCGCTGTGACCGCGGTTCGCCTTCTCTTCGGCTGCGGTTCATCGCAATCTAGTTCTCGGGTTCGGCGTGACCGAGCGGATACGCCCCGCGATCACGCAGAGCTACGACGAACACGGACAGCAAGCCCGAAGCAGAGCGGAGACACGGTGGAGTTCATGAACTCGATCTCGGCACCACGCGCCCAGGTCCACCGGCGGTCCTTCGCCCCGGCCGGTGCGCCGGTCGCGAGCCGGTCGGCGATGCCCGCGCCGGACCCGCGTGCCGCGCAGCTGCGCCGCTACGAGGGTGGTCAGCTGGTGTGGCGGGTGCAGTGCGGCGACATGATCAACCGCGACCGCTGCGTCACCGTGCTCGTCCAGGACGACCAGGTGGTCCTCGTCGGACCGCCCGGGGAAACGGCCCGCCTCACCGCGGGTCAGCTCGGCCAGCTCCAGGCGGCGCTGAACGAAGCCGCCAAACTGGCGGAAAGGTGACGGTGAGAATTCCGTGGATCAGATCCTTGGGCAGGTCCTCCGCAACGCGGTTTGGGAGCGCCTCGACATGCTCGCCGATCTCGCCACCAGGGCGGACGCGCAGTCCCTCGTCTCAGTGGCCCGGTCGGAACTGCCGCGGCTGACCGAGGGCTGGCGCGCGATGCTGACCGCTCACGAGCCCGACGAGCGGGGCGACTGCCCCACCTGCTCCACCCGGTGGCACCGCTGCAAGGCGCCGTGCTCGGTGTGGCAGGTCGCGCACGAGCACCTCGTCGCCGGCGGTCTCGCCCCCCAGCAGGACCTGCGCCGCCCGTCGCGCCGCAAGCCGAAGGTCCCGGCACAGACGCGCGGTACGACGCCGGGTGAGACAACCGGTCGTCACGCGCTGATACCGCAGGTCGCGAACCGCTGACCACTCGGCGATTAATCGAAAAAACTCGGTAACAACCTCTAGCGGAACACCCCCGTCACCGCTATGTTGTCGATCATGGTCGAGGACTCGAAGTTGCAGATCGCACCTTGACCGCCCCGCCCTCGTGGCCCCGAGAACTCCGCGGACCGGTGCCGTTGCACTCCCCTCCCCCGACCGGCACCGGCCCGCGGGCCCAAAGGTACGGAGCTGAAGGGCTCCTCCGAACCCCGGAGGAGCCCTTCGGTGATTTCAGCGCACCGAGCGGACACCGAGGACGAACGCCCCGGCCGCCATCGTCGCGACCGCCGACGCGGCGAACAGTCCCGGGTAGCCGCCGAGTTCGGCCAGGATGACGGTCGCGGCGACCGGCGCGATCACCTGCGGCAGCGCGTTGGCGATGTTGATCACGCCCAGGTCCTTGGCGCGGTCCTGCGCGGCGGGCAGCACCTCGGTGAGGATGGCCAGCGCCACCGCCCAGTACGCGCCGAACCCGATCCCGAGCAGCGGGGACGCCGCCAGTGCCGCGGGCCAGGTCTGCCACAGCACCAGCACGATCGCCGCCGCGGCCATCACCACCACCGCGCCCAGCACGAACGGCTTGCGGCGGCCGGTCCGGTCGGACAGCGGGCCGACCACGAGGCCGCCGATCACCAGCGCGACACCGTAGAGGCCCATCATGATCAGCAGCCCGGTGTCCGGGTCCGGGTGGTGCACCGCGTCCTTCAGGAAGAACAGCAGGAAGAACGTGCCCAGCGAGTTGCCCAGGTTGATCAGGAAGTGGCAGCCCCAGGCCCACGCGAAGTCCGGGTGCCGCCGCGGCGAAACCCACAGCTCCCGCAGGACCGCGCGGAACCCGGTCGCCGGGCGCCAGTCCCGCGGCAGGGCGATGTCCCGCGTGCGCAGCACGAACGCGGCCGCGCCGAGCACCACGACCGCGGCGCAGGCGAGGTAGCCGCCGGGCAGGCTGGTGACCAGGACCGTCACCAGCACGGCGCCGAGGACCGTGCCGAGCATCTGGCTGATGCCGACGAGGCCGCCGATCCGCGCCCGCTGGCCGACCGGGACCCGGTCCGGCACCGCCGAGGTGAGCGTCGCGAGCATGCCGCCGAGCCCGGCCTGCACCAGGCACCAGCCGACGACCATGACCGCCACGTTCGGCGCGACCGCCAGCACCACCAGGCCGAGCGCGCCGCACAGCGCGCCCGCGAGCGTCCACGGGTGCCGCCGCCCGAACCGGGAGCGCGTGCGGTCCGAGGCCAGCCCGACCAGCGGGTTGGTAAGCAGCGCGACCACCGCGCCGATACCGGTGACGATGCCGAACACCAGCTCCTTGTCCGCGGCGTCCAGGTGTTCGGCCTGCTCCGGCAGCAGCAGCTGGATCGGGGCGTAGATGCCCATCCACAGCCCGATGTTCGCGCCGAAGAGCAGGCCGATCCAGCCGGCCCGGACCGGGACTTCGGGTTCGGCGAGCGCGTCGGGCGTCCGCGTTCCGGTCATGCGCGCACCAGCTTCCGGTACCAGGAGAAGGAGTCCTTGGGAGTCCGGCGCTGCGTTTCGTAGTCGACGTGCACCAGTCCGAACCGCGGCGCGTACCCCTTCGACCATTCGAAATTGTCGAGCAGCGACCAAACGAAATACCCGCGGACTTCAACTCCCGCTGTTATCGCGGCGGCGACGGACCGCAGGTGCGCGTCCAGGAAGTCGATGCGCTCCTGATCGTGAACGCCGTCGAAGCTCGCGCCGTTCTCGGTCAGGTAGACCGGCGGCAGCTTCTCCCCGTACCGGTCGCGCAGGCCGGCCAGCAGCTCGAGCAGCGCGGCCGGCACGATCGGGGAGTCGTTGGTGGTGCGCGGAAAACCCTCGATCGGGCGAAGTTCGAACGGCAGCGGATTGCCCTCGCCGGGCGCCGCCGCGCCGTGCGGCTCGTAATAGTTGACGCCGTAGAAATCCAGCGGTTGAGCGATGTTCACCAGGTCATCGGCGTATCCGGCGGGAAGGTGCGGTTCGATTTCCGCGGGATAACTGCCGAGTAGCACCGGGTCCGAAAAGGTCCGGTTGAGCAACGCGTCCAGCCAGTGCGCGGCATCATGATCAGCTCGGGAGTTTGAAGTAGGCCAAACTGGACAATGATGGTTGGCGGTGCCGATGTTCGACGCACCCGCGGCCCGCAGAGCCTGGACCGCGAGGCCATGGGCGAGGTGTTGGTGGTGTGCGGTGGGGAGGGCGTCCAGCAGCAGTGTCCGTCCGGGCGCGTACTCGCCGATCGCGTACCCGAACACCGTCGTCACCATCGGCTCGTTGAGGGGGATCCACATCCGCACGCGATCAGCGAAGCGCTCGCCGAGGACCGAGGCGTACTCGGCGAACCGGTACGCCGTCTCCCGGTTCAGCCAGCCGCCCGCGTCCTCCAGCGGTTGCGGGGTGTCCCAGTGGTAGACCGTCGCCACCGGCGCGATGTCCGCTTCGCACAGCGCGTCGATCAACCGGTCGTAGAAGGCCAGGCCCGCTTCGTTCGGCGCGCCGGACCCCGTCGGCTGGATCCGCGGCCAGGCGAAGGAGAAGCGGTAGGCGCCGACACCCAGCTCGGTCAGCAGCGCGACGTCCTCCGGCCAGCGGTGGTAGTGGTCGCACGCGACGTCGGCCTGCCCGGGGGCGAAGGTGTCCCACACCGACGGCCCGCGCCCGTCTTCGCTGGTCGCGCCCTCGATCTGGAAGGCCGAAGTGGACACGCCCCACAGGAAGCCGGGCGGGAAGGCGAGGTTCTCCACGAGCGACGTCCCTTCATCGGGGCTAACGTGAAAAGTTCTCAAATGCTAGCCCTTCCCTCGACCGGGGGGAAGCGGTCCGGCGCGCTAAAGTCCCTGTTCAGAGCACCAGAAGGAGCACAACGTGTCGGAGACCCAGGCGACGACGACCCCGCTTCGCCGGCAGCCCGTCCAGCAGCGCAGCGCGAAGCGGGTCGAGCAGATGCTGGACGCGAGCGCCGAGCTCATCGACGAGGTCGGTTATGACGCGTTGACCACCACCCTGATCGCGAAGCGCGCCGGGGTCGCCGTCGGTTCGCTGTACCAGTTCTTCCCCGACAAGCGGGCGGTCGTGCGGGCGCTGACCCAACGCAACCTGGACCGGTTCGTGCAGGCGGTGAGCGAGCGGCTGAGCCGCGAGGACCCGCGGCACTGGTGGGACGTCGTCGACTCGGTGCTGGACATCTACCTGGAGATGCACCGGACCGTGCCGGGCTTTTCGAAGGTCCACTTCGGCGACGTCGTGGACCGGCAGCTGCTCGACGACAGCCGGGACAACAACCGGGTAATCGCGGACTCGCTCGCCGACCTCGTCGGGAAGTACATCGACCTGAACACGCCGCGCCTGTCGCTGGCGATGACGGTCGCGATCGAGGCCGCGGACGGGCTGCTGAAGCTGGCCTTCCACCGCGACCCGCAGGGCGACGCGGAAATCGTGGGCGAGACCAAGCACCTCATCAAGCAGTACCTGGCCTCGCGCCTCGGGGAATAGCTCAATCCTTCTCGAAGTAGTGGCCCGCGTCGAGGTCGGCGAGCAGGCCGGGGTGCTCCGGCTTCCAGTCCAGCAGCCGCTGCGTGCGCTCGCTGGACGTCAGGTTGTCCATCGCCGCGAAGCGGGCCAGGAAGCCGAAGTGCGCCTCGGCCTGCTCGGCGGGGATGCTCTCCGTCGGCAACCCCAGGTGGCGGCCGATGGCCTCGGCGATCTGCCGGAGCGGGACGCCCTCGTCCCCCACGGCGTGCAGCCGCGAACCGGCCGGCGCCTTCTCCAGCGCCAGGCGGTAGAGCCGCGCGGCGTCCAGCGTGTGCCCGGCGGGCCAGCGGTTGGCGCCGTCGCCGAGGTAGCCGGACCGGCCCGCCTTGCGCGCGGCCGCGATCAGGACCGGGACGAAGCCGTGCTTGTCGAGTGAGCTGTGCACGATCGGCGGGAGCCGGACGACCGAGCTCCGGATCCCGCGGTCGGCGAACCCGGTGAGCTCGTTCTCCGAGTCGACCCGGTAGCCGCCCGGCATCACGTCCTCCTCGGTGGCGGCGCGGTCCAGCCCGAGCCCCGCGACCATCGCGGTGCCCGAGGTCCCGACCAGCGGCTTGCCCGTGCCGGCCAGCACCTCGCCGAACGCCCGCACGACGGCCAGGTCGGTGTCGCCCGCGCCCGCGAAGTCCCCGGCGGTCATGGCTTCGTGGTCGAAGGCGAGGTGGATGACGCCATCCGCTTCGGCTGCCGCCTCCCGCAGGCCGTCCAGGTCCCGCAGGTCGCCCCGCCGCACCTGCGCGCCGGCGGCGGCCAGCTTCGCGGCCGAGGCCTCCGACCGCGCCAGGCCGACCACCTCGTGACCGGCCGACAGCAGCTCCGGGACGACCGCCGAACCGATGTGCCCGGACGCGCCCGTGACGAAAACACGCATGGAATCCTCCTCAGTGATGTCACTTGGTGACATCAACAACGGTAGCACCGCATGACACCTGGTGTCATCACCTAGACTGCGCGAATGGTCCGGTGGGAGCCCAACGCGCCTGAGCGGCTGTCGCGCGCCGCGCTAGAGCTGTTCACCGAGCGGGGGTACGACAACACCACGGTCGCGGAGATCGCGGAGCGGACCGGGCTGACGAAGCGGACCTTCTTCCGGCACTTCGCCGACAAGCGTGAGGTGCTGTTCGGCGGTCAGGACGCGCTGGGCGAGGTCCTCACCGAAGCGATCACCGGCGCACCCGCCACGGCCACGCCGTTGGCGGCGATCGGCACGGCTCTCGAAGCCACCGCGGTGTTCTTCGGGCCGGAGCGGCTGCAGTGGGCGCAGCAGCGCCAGGCCGTCATCGACGCCAACCCCGAGCTGCAGGAGCGTGAGCTGCTCAAGCTCGCCACGCTCACCACCGCGTTCCGGGACGCCCTGCGCGAACGCGGCACGCCGGAACCCGACGCGAGCCTCACGGCCGAGATCGGGAACCTCGCCTTCCGGCTCGCATTCACCCGCTGGATCGACCCGGCCAACCAGCTGGACTTCGCCGAACTGACCCGGCGGACGCTCGACGAACTGCGCGAGGCGGCGGCGACGCTGGCCTGAGTTGTCCACAGGGTTGTGGACATGTGGACAACTCAGCCGAAGTTCTGGTGTTCGCCCCGGTAGGTGGGCACCGTGCGCTCCACCCGGCCGTCCACCACGATGTGGTACGCGTCGAACCGCTCGGCGAGTTCGCCCGCCTTGGCGTGCCGCATCCACACCCGGTCGCCGACCCGCAGGTCGCGTGCCGCCTTGCCGGTCACGGGCGTCTGCACCTCACCGGCGCCCTCGAACGGCAGCAGCCGCAGCCCCGCAGGCAAGTGCGGGGACGGCAGCCGGCTCGCCGAAGCCGGCCCGGAGGCGACGAAACCGCCGGAGTAGAGCGTGGCGATGTGACGCGCCGGCTTGTGGACGACCGGGAGCGCGAACAACACCGCGGGCTGCGGGTGGAAGCGGGCGTAGCCGTCGAACAGGGTCGAGCCGATCAGCCCGGACCCGGCCGCGACCTCGGTGACCACCCGGTCGGCCCGGGTCAGCTCGATGCTGCCGCTGCCGCCGCCGTTGACGAACTCCAGGTCGGCGACCTCCCGCACCGCGTGCACCGCGGCCGTCCGGCGGCGGGACAGCTCGGCCGACGACCGGCGCTGCATCCAGCGCACGGCGAGGTCGTTGAGGCGACTGCCGGTGGCGTCGCCCAGCCCGGCGATCTGGCCCTCGTAGGCCATCACCCCGGTCAGGCGGAAGCCTTGACGCGCCACGATCTTCCGCGCCAGCGCCGCGGCCTGCTTCGCGGTGAAGACCGGTGAGCGGCGGGTTCCGACGTGCAGGAACGGCAGCGGGCGCCAGGACGCGTCGAGTTCCAGGCACACCCGGATCTCCGGGTGGTCGTGGCCCAGCGCGGCGTCCACGAGGTCCAGGTGCTCGGCCGAGTCGACCACGATCGTGATCGCGGCGCGGGCTCGCTCGTCGGCCGCGAGTGCGCGCAGGGCGCCGAAATCGGCTGTCGGGTAGGCGACCAGGATGTCGTCGCTCGTGCCGAGGCCGGCGTGCCAGAGCGCCTCGGCCAGCGAGTAGCACATCAGCCCGGCGAACCCGGGCGTCGCGAGCGCGCGCTCGATCAGGTAGCGGCAGCGTACGGACTTGCTGACCAGGCGGATCGGCAGGCCGGCGGCGCGCTCGACCAGATCGGCGGCGTTGGCGTCGAACGCGGCCAGGTCGACGACGGCGAGCGGCGGATCGAGATCCTTCGTCGCCGTGTCGTACGTGGTCGCGGAGGTCGTCATGCTAGGACCGTACGTCAGAACGACTTGAAACGCGAATACCTTTCACTTACGGTTTCGTCACTCGACACGGACGGGTGAGCACTTCATGAGCCGGTGGCAGAACTGGGCGGGAACCGCGAGCGCGGACCCGCAGCGCATCCACACCCCGCGCAGCGCGGCCGAGATCGCCGAGGTCGTCACCGGCGTCGCGGTGAACGGCCGCCGCGTCCGCGCGTGGGGCAGCGGGCACTCGTTCACGCCGATCGCGGTGGCCGACTCCGACGCGATCGACCTGCGCGGCTGGACCGGGATCGCCGCGGTCGACGCCGGGGACCACCGCGTCACCGTGCGGTCGGGCACCACGATCCGGCAGCTCAACGCCGAGCTGGACAGGCTCGGCCTGGCGCTGACCAACCTCGGGGACATCGACGCGCAGACGATCGCGGGCGCGGTGTCGACCGGCACGCACGGCACCGGCGCGCGGCTCGGCGGGCTGGCCACGCAGATCGTGCAGCTGGAACTGGTCCTCGCCGACGGTTCGGTGGTCACGTGCTCGGCCGACCGGCAGCCGGACCTGTTCGCCGCCGCCCGCGTCGGGCTCGGCGCGCTCGGCGTGATCACGCACGTGACGCTGCAGTGCGAGCCGGCGTTCGCGCTCGCCGCGCAGGAACGGCCGGAGCCGCTCGAGCAGGTGCTGGAGGGGTTCGACACCTTCGCCGCCGAGAACGACCACTTCGAGTTCTACTGGTTCCCGTACGGGAAGAACGCGCTGGTCAAGCGCAACAACCGGCTGCCTGCGGGTGAGGTGCCGCGCCCGTTGAGCCGGGCCCGTGAGTTCCTCGACTACGAGATCATGGAGAACGTCGCGTTCGGCACGTTGTGCCGCATCGGCCGCGCGGTGCCACGACTGGTCCAGCCGCTCGGCCGGTTCGCGTCGGCGGCGCTGTCGGCGCGGGCGTACTCGGACACCTCGCACCGGGTCTTCGTGACCCACCGCGGGGTGCGGTTCGTGGAGTCGGAGTACGCCGTTCCACGTGAATCACTGCACGAGGTCCTGCGCGAGTTGCGGGCGCTGGTGCCGCGGCTGGAGAACCCGGTGGCGTTCCCGGTGGAGGTCCGCGTGGCGGCGGCGGACGACATCTGGCTGTCCACGGCGCACGGCCGCGACTCCGCCTACATCGCCATCCACCAGTTCGTGGGCATGCCCTACCGCGAGTACTTCGCCGGCTTCGAGTCGATCCTCGGAGCCGTCGGCGGACGCCCGCACTGGGGCAAGATGCACACCCTGGACGCCACCGCGCTGCGCGAGCGCTACCCGCACTTCGACGACTTCGTGAAGGTGGCACGACGCTGCGACCCGGATGGGGTGTTCCGGAACTCCTATGTGGACCGTGTGCTTGGCCCGTTGCCCTAGGGTCCTGGCGTCGCGGGCCTGGATCGTGCCGGCCTACGCCGAGAGTGGATCGAACACCGAAGTGGCCGGGCGATTGAGCCTGGACCGTCACACGGTGACTCGAACGCGACATCCGCGGCTGCATCCAGCAATGGAACACCAACCCCAGGCCCTGCGTCTGGACCCGCACCGCCGACCAGATCCTCGACTCCCTTGCCGCCTACTGCCGACGAACCGACCACTCAGGACACTAGGACGTGCCCGCCGCGCTTTCCGCGCGCTGGGACCGCTGTCCGGTGAACTCCACGAGCCAGCCGTTCGCGAGCATCTCGTCGATCGACTGCGGGAGGATGTAGGCGAGCCCACCGCCGTCCCTGCCGTTGGCCGGTTTCGCCTCGCCCTCCAGCGCCTGGAAGGCCGCCTGCACCCGGTACCGGTGCATCGGCGCCGTGTCCAGGTCCTCCGGCTGGGCCCGCCAGTTCGGCGGTGTGCCCAGGTCGAACAGGGTGTTGCCGTCGGGCCCGCCGTAGCGGTCGAGTTCGCGGCCGGGGTTGAGGACGACGTGGCGCTTCTTGTCGTAGGCGCTCAGCGGCGGGTCCACCGGCAACGGCTGGATCGTGCACTCGTAGTCGTCGAGCACGTCGTCCGGATCGCGCCGGATCCGCTCCTGCGACAGGGTCAGGCACCCGATCATGTGCGCCGCCGCGTCCATCGCCGTCGGGAAGCGCGCCTCGTTCTTGCGCTGCTGGTCCACCGTGCAAAAGACCGACCACCAGCCGTCCGCGTCGAGCATCATGGTCCAGCCGTCCTCGATGGGCGAGTGGAAGCTGTAGTGGTTCCGGCTGATGCGGAGCCCGGCGACGACCCCGAGGACCATCTCGATCACCTCGGACGCAGCCTGGTCCTGCGCGTTCGTGCCCATCACCAATGCACGTGCCCGGTCGAGCACGTCGTCGGCGACGACCTCCGGCACGTGGTGCCCATGCCCGCGCATGTGGTCCAGGAACCGCAGCGGCGGGGTTATGTCGTGGTGCTCCAGGTAGTACGCCATCGAACCCGGCCACACCCACACTCCGTCGGTGAGCCACGCCTCCGGCACGCCGGCGGGCCGCTCCGGGTCCAGCACGTCCGGCCCGGTGCCGTAGGAGGAGAGGAACGTGTGCCCGGCCGTGAGGTAGTCGAGGACCTGGGCCTTCTCCGCCGACGGCAGGGCGGGCCGGTACGCGACCGGCCGCCCGTCCGGACCGGTGGCGTCGAACGGTTCGGCCACCTTCAGGCCGCCCTCGATCTCGAGCAGCCGCAACCGCTCCGGGTGGGCGCGGTTGAGCTCCACCTGCGTGCGGTGGAAGTCGAGCGCGGGCTCCAGCAGCCAGGCGGGCACGTCGCGGTCACGCGGCAGGAAGCGCAGTTCCTCGTAGTACTCGCGGAACCGGTCGTCCTCCCGGGTGCGCAAGTAGGCCCAGTCCGGTTCCTCGTAGCCGAGATCGACCCCGGCCTCACCCGAGACGGCCAGCCGCAACCGGGCGGTGGTCCAGGCGCCGCGGCCGGGTTCGTAGGCGGTGACCCGCGCCCGGCGGAGCCACTCGACGACGTCGGCCGGCGGCAGGAACGGCAGTTCCCCGTCCGCGGTGGTGACGTTGACGTGCACCTCGAGCCGCCGCCCCAAGGCCTGGCAATCGAGCAGGACCTCCTGCCAGCCTTCGGGCATCGCGTCGCGGAGGGCCGCCGTGAGGCCGGCGACGGCGTCCGGCGCCACCGCGGGGGCTGACGGCTCGCCGAACGCGGCCGGCGCGGGGAAGGCCGTCCACACCGGACCGGGCAGCTCGTCGGCGTGCACGAACGGCGCTTCGACGCGGTCGGCCGGAACCGTCACCCCGAGCACGTTCGGGTTCTCCTGGACCAAGCCGCTTGCCAGAGCACGATCGCGGTCGGCGCCGTCGTGGTCAGCGAGCCACTCGACGCGCACCGTGCCGTCACCGTGGTCGGCGAACACGCGGCACAGTTGCCCGTCGATCCAGCACAACGTGCGGTGGCGGGGGTCGGCCAGCAGGTTTCCGATGTACATCGCTTCGATTCCTCAGTCGTGCCAGTAACGGCGGATCCACAGTGGATCAGTCGGCGGTTGCGGCCCGAACTCGGCGAGCAGGTCGCGGGTGAGCACCTCGATGACCTGGTACAGGTCCAGCGGCGCGAGCAGACCGCGCGGCACGGTCTCGATGCCCCACCGGGCACCGGCGAGCGCGCCGGCCAGCATGCCGGTCGCTGCGGTGTCGCCGTCGTGGTTCGTCGCGAGGGACAGGGTTTCCCGCACGTAGTCGGTGACGACGACCGCGTAGACGGCGGCTCCCAGCGCCTGCGCACCGGTGGTGATGCCGCCGAAGGTGGCGGTCAGCTGCTGCGGTGAAGCCGGCGCCTCGACTGTGCGGGCGAGTTCGACCGCGGCGTCGATGGCCTGGACCACAGGGGCGGCTTCCGGCTGGTTCAGCAGCCGGGCCGCGGCGATCGCCGCCGGCAGCGGTTGCCCGCGCAGGAGTTGTTGCAGCAGAACGACGAACGCGCCCGCGGCCAAGTGGTCCTCCGGCCGGGGGTGGGTGAGGCGGGCGCTGTCGACGCCGATCTTGAAGCCGAGCGCGGGGTCGTCCGTCCACAGTGCCAGCGGCACGGCGCGCGCGACGCATCCGGGCCCCTCGCAGCGCCCGAAGTCCCGCTCCTCGCGCGCGTGCCGGATGAGCAACGTGGCGAGGGTGTCGTCGGCGGAGCGCCGGTCGAACATGTCCCGGTGCCGCACGAGCCAGCCGGTGTTGCGGTACTCCTGCGGCAGCGGGCCGAACACGTCGTCGGGCGGGAATCCCTGCGTGACCGCCCAGCGCCGGTACCCGAACGTCACGTGCATCGCCGGGTTGGTCGTCAACGGTGGTCCGGGGATGGCCCGGTCCGCCGCGTGCGGTCCGATCATCGACTCGGCGCTGAACAGCATGAGCTGGGTGTTCGGCGAGACCGGCGCGACGCCGTTGGGGAACGCGGGCTCGGTGAACCACCGCTCGTTCTGGCGCCGCAACGCTTCGGCGCCCACCGCCGCGACCCGGTACCCCATGGCGTCCCCGAGCGCGGCCGAGAAGACCGCGCCGAGGAACCGGCTCTCGATGCCCAGCTGCCCGCGGAGCCGCTGGCCCGTCCCGTGGTCGGCCAGCATGATCTCCCGCTGGCGCTGCAGGTACTCCGCCTCCGCGTCCGCGGGCGGGTCGACCTCGAGGTGGTGCAGGTTGTAGTCGGACCCCTCCGGCCGCTGCTCCATGCCGAACGGGGCGCGGTCCACGTGCCGCATCGTCCACTCGTAGTGCCAGTCCGACATCTTGCGCGACCGGCGGCGGGCCTCGTCCGCGGGCCAGCCCGCGATCTCGATGCTCTCCTGCGTCATTTCAGGTACTTCCTGCCGTGCCATTCGACCGGGTTCTTGATCCCGGCACCGGGCTCCATCAGCACGATCTTGCCCATCCAGAAGACGTTCCTGCTCTGCGCCGGGTCGAGATCCCGGGGGCGGAAGAGGTCGGCGATCTCACGGGGCCGGGGGTAGCCGGGGTGGCTGGGGTCGTTGGCCTCGTCGAGTGTCCTCATGATCTCCTGCGCCTGGAGGAGTTCGCCGTTGTGCCACCGGATCTGGCGCTCCAGCTCACCCGCTCGCCGCTGGTCGGCGATGTCCTGGCTCTCCTTCAGCCGCTGGTGCTCCGCCTCCATCTGCGCGAGCACGGCCTTCGCCTCCGCGATGCCGGCGCGGAGACGCGGCATGATCGTCTGCTGGACGTCCCGGTGGTGGGAGAACTCGTAGTCCGCGCGGGCCCAGGTGTAACTGCCGACGTCGCTGTTCGCCTTGAGGTAGATGAACTCGACGCCGTTGTGCCGGTAGTAGCCCTCCATGTCCCGGTTGAACATCGCCGCGAGCCCTTGACCCTGGATGGCGCGCCGGAGGTGCAGCGAGGAGTGCTCGACCGCGAACCCGTCGTCGCCGAGGCGGCTGAAGGTACGGCGGAACCCGCCCACCTCCCTGCCGTTGACGTCGAAGATGGCGCCCTGAACGGTGAGGTGCGCGGCGCCGCCGCTGACCTCCGTGACCTCGATCCGGTAGTCACCGTACTGCCGGTTGTAGACCTCGCCGAAGGCAGCGCGAGCCGCGTCCTCGTCCAGCGGGACGCCCTCGTCCGGGAAGATCTCCTCGAGCCGCGGCATGTTGTCGTAGTCCGGCGGGGAATCGGGTTCCCGCGCCTCGCCGTGCTCGTTGGTGACCGGCGCCTCGGGCTCCGGGTCGGGCGTCGCCGAGTTGTCCGGGAAGTAGTGCCGCGGCACGTCCGGCGGATCGGCCGGCCGGTTCGTGGCCGGGTCCGGCTGGGTGCGCGGGTCCGCGGCCTGGTCGACCCGGGGCGTGGTGTCCGGGCGCGTCGCCGGGGCGGTCCACGGCGCCGCCGGCTGATCGGTGCGCGTCACGGGCGCGTCGGCGCGCGGCGCGGGGTCCGGCCGGGTCGCCGGCGCGGTCCACGGCGCGGCGGGCTGACGCGGCGGCTCCGGCGTGCGCGGCGGGGTGGCCGGCGGTGGCTGGCGCCATGGCGCCGGTGGTTGTGCGGTGTTGCGTGGCGGCGCCGGGTTGTGCGGCGGCGGTGGCGGGTTGTGCGGTGGAGGCGGCGTCGCCGTCGGCCGCGGCGGGGTGTGCTGCTGGGTGTGCGGCGGGCCTGGGGTGTGCGTCGGCTGCGCCGGCGGGAAGAACGGCTCCCAGCGCGGCGGGCGTCCTGGCTGGTCGACCCAGCGGCCGGTGTCGAAGAACCGGTGCCCGTCGGAGACGACCGGGATCCAGCGGCCCGCGTGGTCCGCCCGGCCGTGCGGGATCCAGCGGCCCTGGTCGTCGTAATGTCCGTTGGGGCGGCGCCAGCCGTCCGGGTCGACGTGGTTCGGGATCCACCGGCCGAGCTGGTCGACCTCGCCCAGCCGGATGAGGTTGTTGTAGGCGTCGCGGAAGGTGTGCGGGACGAACTGGCCGTTCGCCATGTGGCCGTACACCGGATCGCCGTAGGCGTCGTAGCGGACGTGCCAGTTGTTCTGTCCGGGCCCGCCGGGGTTGCGGAACTCGGGTGGCGCGCCGCTGTCCCAAGGGGTCCAGGCCCCGCGGGACGTGGCCACCTCCGGGTTGTACTGGTGCCCGGTCTGGGGGTCGGTGCGCACCCACTCGGGCTGGTGACCGGGTGGGAACGGGCTGTCGTGCACCACCGTGGAGCCGTCGGGGTTGTTGGTGACCCACTGCCCCGGGTCGTCGAAGCTGGGACGCGGCGCGCTCGGGTCGCCCTCGAGCCGGGCCCGGTCGCCGGCCGCATAGATGTTGCCGAAGTTGTCGACCCACACCCTCGTGGTCGGAGCCAGCACCGGTACGCCCAGCTCTTGGGCGAGCCGGCTGGCGAAGCTGGTGCCGTCGTTGGGCAGGGCGCTGCCGTCGCAACCCAGCAGACGCACCGGCGTGCCAGGCACGTAGCCGGGCGCGCCGCGAAGGATGTCGGCCAGGTCCTTCGGGGACAACGGGGTGTCCCCGATCCAGACACCGTTCCGGTCGCCGTGCACCTCCACGGTGAACCGGTCCGGGTCCGGCACCGCGACTCCGACGGTGCGGTCGGGCAGCGGACCGGTGCGGATCAGCGACAGCCCGGCGTCCGTCGGCCGGATGTGCGGCCGGTCGTCGGCGTGGATGTTGCGGCCCATGACGGTCCGCGGATCGTTGGCCAGTCGCGCCTTGAGCTCGGCGGGCAGCTGGATGGAGTGCCAGGCGCCCCGCTTGTACGAAACCTCGCGATCGGGTGTCCGATGTGGACCGGAGTCGCCCGTCCGGGGTGGTGCGGGCGGCTGCGACGGGCCGCCGAGCCCCCAGCCCGCGTGCCGCCGCTGGGTCGGCGTGACCGGCGTGCCGGCGTGCGGCACGGCGGCGGGGCCGTGATCGGCGATGACCGTCGCGCGGTCCGCCGGACGATGTGCGGGCGGTGCGGCGTCCGGCCGTGGGGCCGCGAGGTCCGGAGTCGCGTCCACCCGGGGCGGCGCCGCGTTCTCGGGCGCGCGGTTCGGGGACCCGTCCGGACGAGCGTCCGCTGGGACATCCGTGTGCGGCGGCAGCTGGTTCGGGCGCTGCGGCGGTGCGTCGGCACGCGACGGCGCACCGTCCGGGCGCTGAGCCGGTGGAGCATCCGGACGCGACGGCGAAGCGCCGGGCTGGCGGGGCGGGGCATCGGGCCGCGGTGCCGCCGGGCCGTCAGCTCGCAGCGGCGGAGCGCCCTGCTGGCGGGGCGGCGCACCGTCCGGGCGCTGAGCCGGCGGAGCGTCGGGGCGCGACGGCGGGGCGCCGTGCGGACGTGGCGGCACCGGACCCGCGTCCGTCCGCGGCGGCGCGTGGGTGCCTCCGGCCGCGGCGACCGGGTGTTGCGGCGGCGGGGTGTTCGTGCCCGGTGTGCGGCCCGGGTCCGGAGCGCCGGCCTGACGCGGTGCGCCGGTGTCCGCCGCCGCACCGGTGGCCCGGTTCGGGCCCGCGTCCGGTGTGGACGGAGTGCGCCCCGGCACCTCTGGGGCGCGGACGCCACCATCCGGCGTCCGGGCAGGTGCGCCACCCTCCGGCATCGACGGACCGCGGCCTGGCGCGGGGGACGCCGGGTTCGCGACCCCACCGGGGGGCGGACCGGCCACCGGACCGGTCGCGCCGAGCGGCGCCCTTGGCTGTGCGGCGGGAGCCGGGGCACCGGCCGAAGCGGCGGGCGGAGGCGGCGAGTTCACCGGGCCACCACTGCCGATCGGGCCGAAGGACTGCGGCGCGGCCTGCGCCGGCGGGCCCTGCACCCGGCTCGGCTCTGGCGGGGCCTGCGCGGTCCGCGCGGCCAGGTCGTCGATCGTCGAGGTCGACTGGCGGGACACCGAGTCGTTGGGCGCGGGCTGCCGCGGCTGGGACGAACCGCCGTCGCCACCGAAGTTGCCGCTCGCACCGGGAGAACCCGTGCTCGGACCACCGGAGCCGCCGGGATCACCTCCCCCACGCGGACCGGTGGGTTCCGGTGTGGAGGGTGTGCCACCGCCGTCGGAACCGTCCACGCGCGGGCTGCTGTCCGGGATGCCGTCCGGCGCGTCGACGCCCAGCGTGCGCATGTCGTCGACCCGCGCTCGGATGCCACCCTGGACACCGCCGGTCTCCAGGTCGGAGGCGCCACCGAACACACCGCCGGACGCGCCGTATGCGATGTCCTTTGCGGACAGTTTGTCGAGGTCGCCGGTGACCGCTGCCTGCCCGACCGTGCTCGCCACACCTTCGAGGGCGCCGCGGACCCCACCGCGGACGGACGCGTCGAGCAGCTGCCCCGCGGTGCTGGTCACTCCCCTGGTGGCGCCCTTCGCGATGCCGAGGCTGGCGGCGCTCACCACACCGTCGACCACACCGCCGATGGCCGCGTCCTTGGTCTTGCTGAGGTCCCAGTCCTTCCGGTTGCCCGCCGCCATCTGGTAGCCCTGGATGCCCGCGTCGAGCGCCAGCGAGATGCCCAGGCTGATGGCGATCTGCTTGAGCACCGCCATCGCGACGCCCTTGACGCCCATCGCCAGCAGCTTCTGGATCAGCATCCGGAAGATCTGCTGGATCGCGACGCGCGCGCCGGCCTGCGCGACGGGGATGGCGGCCGTCGAGCCGCCCAAGGTGACCGCGGCCATCGCGAGGGCGTACGCGATGAAGGCAGCGGTGATGATCAGCGTCGCGATGATCATCAACTTGCCGTACTCGACCTCGTTGGCCGCGTTGCCGCAGGCGTCGCTGAGCGCCTGGCACACCTTCTGCAGCGAGGGGAAGTAGGCCTTGTCGCCCTCGACGAACTTCTTGGCGTTCTCCATGAACGCGGTGGCGCCGTCGCCGGTCCACAGGACTTTCGCGGTCGGCGGGTTGGGCGTCTGCTGCATCAACGTGGTGAAGAGGCTCTGCACGTCGGCGGAGCCCTGCGCCGCCGCGGCCCAGCCGTCGCGCATCACGCGCAGCAGGTCCTCGTCGCCCTCCGGCCACTCCTGCCCGGCCACGATCGAGGCCAGCGGCTTGAGCCAGTCGGGGATCTCGATCGCCACTAGGTCAGCTCCGTGCCCGGCATGTTGTCACGCATGTCGGCCTCGTACTTGTCATAGCTGTCCATGGCCGTTTCGACGCTCTTCTTGAGGTCGCGGATCCCCTTGGCGAGCTCGGTGAAGAACTTCACCGTGTCCGGCACGCACGGCAGGTAGTCCTTGGCGAACGCCTGACCGGCCTCGTCGTTGCCCCAGCACTCACCGGCGCTCTGCAGCGCGGCCTCGAGCGCCTTCTTGGCGTCCTCGAGCTTGTCCGCCGGTTCGCCGAACTTGCTGACGACCCCCCGCACCGCGTCTGTGTCGACCGTGTAGCCCTGGGACATCCGCAACCACCTCCCGGACAGCACGGTAACGCATCACGTTCGGCCGTTCGGGCGAGTTGGGCGAATCCACCGTCTACAAGCGGGTGATCGCCTCGTCGACGGGTGTGTTGCCGGTCACCAGTTCCAGCGTGCGGCGGAACGAGCGGGGCTCCTCGAAGAGCGCGATCAGCACCGCGGCGACGTCCTCGCGTGGGATCTCGCCGTAGTCGACCTTTTCGGCCAGGTGGACCTCGCCGATCGCGGGCTCGTCGGTGAGGCGTCCGGGGCGCAGGATGGTCCAGTCCAGGTCACGGGCACGCAGGTCGTCCTCGGCGGCCTTCTTCGCGCGCAGGTACGCCGCGAACACTTCGTCGGTGCCGGGGCGGGCCGGGCGGTCGACGCCGATCGAGCCGATCTGGATGTGCCGCCGGACGCCGGCGCGCTCGGCGGCGTCGGCGAACAGCCGCGCGGCGCCGAGGTCCACCGTCTCCTTGCGCGCCGCGCCGCTGCCGGAGCCCGCGCCCGCGGCGAACACCGCGACGTCCGCGCCCTTCAGCACGTCGGCGACCTCGTCGACCGCGGCGGACTCCAGGTCGAGCACGACCGGCTCGGCGCTGAGGTCGCGCAGGGCGGGGGCCTGCTCGACGTTGCGGATGATGCCAACGGCCTCGTCCCCGGTGCCGGCCAGCAGCCGCTCCAGGTGACGCGCGATCTTCCCGTGCCCTCCGGCGATGACGACTCGCATGGGACCGACTCTAGGCCGGGGTCAGGCCACCGGCAGGTCGTAGGAGGCGAGCAGCTGCTCGTAGACCATCTCGTTGATCCAGCGGGACACCGCGTCCTCGGGGAGGAGGATGCGCTCGCGGCGCACGTCGATGTCCAGGTCGACCCGGGCGTCCTCGTCGGCGGTGACCACGCCCACGCCGTAGGAACGGGCGCGCGGCAGGCAGTTGTCCAGGTAATCGCGGCTCAGCACGGCCGACGTGGGCAGCACCACGGCCGCCTCGCCGTAGCGGCTGAACGGCACGGCGGAGGCCATCGCGGTGCGCCAGTGGCGGGCGACGGCGAGGACGCCGACGATCTCGGCCGCCGGGGCCGGGGCGGTCGGCGCGAACTCCGGCCACGTCCAGGTGGCGACGGTCGCGCGGTCGGTCACCGGGGCGACGCCCATCGCGATCCGCTCGGCGTGGGTGTCCGTGCGCAGCTTGGCCACGACGCACACGCGGCGGCCGAGCATCGTGACCTCGGGGAGGACGACGCCGTGCCAGCCCAGCTGGGCGGCGGCGTCGCGGGCCAGCACGCTGACGCTGGCGGGCAACTCGACGGGCGGCACCACGCGGGTGGGGAACGATCGTCCGCCGGCCACCACCGAGTTTCCGGTGTGCCCTGGTGTAACCGCCACGATCCGCCTCCTCTTACCGCTGATTCCCTACCCGCACCTCGTGAAAAGAGGCACATGGAAAGAGGTACCAGGGGTGGGCCGGTTGATCTGTGGACAACGGGAGCGCCTGCGATCGGCGGCGCTCAACGGTCGGTGACCGGTCGATGAGCGGTATCGGGACTTCAGCCCGACACTGCTTCCGAATGGGTGACGGACCGCTGAACGACCCGACGCCCAGCGTCTCCGTACCGCCGAACGGAGCAATTCCATTCGCGTTCCACTGTGGACAACGAACGGATCAGGGCAGGAGTTCCCGGCCCAGCGGGGTCATCAGGTCGGCGACCTCCGAGTAGGGAACCACGACCTCGTGGTACCCGCATGCCATCGGGTAGTTCCGCGCGTCCGTGGCGAGCCAGAACACCACTCCGTCGGGCCGGAATCCCAGCTGGAGCGCGGGCGCGTCGAGGATCCCCCACGGCCGCAGGTCCCCCGGCGCGAGCGGGGTGCGCTCGCCGAACGGCTCGCTCCCGTCGCAGTAGCCGCCGGGTGAGCGGGCGAGGATCTGCGCCTCCAGTGCGCTCATCGCGTTCTGGTCGGTCGCGATGCCGTCGAAGACGTCCCCCGCGGTGATCACCTGCCCGGTCGACAGGTCGACGTTGAGCCACAGGACGGCGTAACCCCCGTGGTTGCCGAACTGGCTCGACTGCACCGCCAGGTCGTAACGCACGGACACGATCCGCTGGTCCTGCCGCCCGATGGTGACCTTGTTCTCGATCACCGGGTCCTCCGTCGGGTCGAGGATCCCGGACTGGACGTAACCGGTGAAGTCGTCGAGCGGTTTCGCGAGCGCGGCGTTGACCCGGTCCTGCAGCGCGGGGTCCCGCATCCCGCTCACCGCGGCGTACTGCGCGTCGACGTGGAAACCGGCGCCCGGTTCGGTGCGGGTCAGCAGGTTCACCTGCACCGCCGCCTGCTGCTCGGCGGGTGGCGCGGCGGCGACCGGCGGGAGGGTTTCGCCGTTGCCGATCACCGCGATCGTGCCGATCACCGCGCCGACGCCGACCGCGACGGCCACCAGCGTGGCGCCGATCTTCGCGCCGAGACCGATGCCGGTGCCGACCGCCGCCAGCCCGCCCGCCGCTGCTCCCGGCGCGGCCGCGGTCCCGGCGCCGAGCAGCGCCAGCGGCGACAACGCCAGCAACGCCCCCGCTCGCTGCGCCAGCCTGCCCAAGCCGCGCTGCTCCCAGTCCGGGCCGTACCCGGCGACCGCGGCGGTCTCCAGTTCGGCGACGAACTCGGCCGCCGCGGACGGCCGCCGGTCCGCCTCCTTCGCCATGCCCCGCGCGATCAGCTCGCGCACCGGCCCCGGCACCGCGTCGAGCGGCACCGGCGCGTTCTCGTGCTGGTCGCGGAGCTCGTCGGTGGTCGTGCCCTCGTACGGCTGCCGCCCGGCGATGCTCTGGAAGAACACGCAGGTCGCGGCGTACACGTCGGTCGCCGGGGTGGCGGGCCCGCCGCGCCACTGCTCCGGCGCCATGTACGCCGGGGTGCCCGCCGGCACCCCGGGCCGCCCGGCCAGCACGGCGATGCCGAAGTCGACCAGCTTGCTCTCCCGGCCTGGCCCGACCAGCACGTTCGCCGGTTTGTAGTCGCGGTGCACGACACCCGCCTGGTGCGCGTCGGCCAGCCCGAGCAGCGAGCCCTTCAGCACCGCGAGCGCCGACTCGGGCGGCAGCGCACCGTCGTGGCCGAGGACCTCGCGCAGGGAGACGCCGTGGATGGCCTCCATCACGATCGCCGCGCCGTGTGGGCTCTCGTGGAACTCGTAGAGCCGGGCGACGTGCGGCGACTGGATTCGGCTCAGCAACTGCGCCTCGTGCCGGAACGCGGTCAGCCGCGCCGGGTCGCCGAGGTGCTTCCCGAACAGGTACTTGATCGCCACCGGGGTTCCGGAGGTGTCGTGCCTGGCCAGCACCACCTCGCCGAACCCGCCCTCGCCCAGCAACCCGACCTCGGTGAACCCCGGCACCGCCCAGTTCCGCATCCGCACCTCACTCCGAGGTGAGCTTCGCCGCAGCGGTTCCCCTGGTTTCGTGGTTAGGGTTACTCGTCGGTTACAACGGCCGTGCCAAGGGAGGACGGATGCGCTCGCCGAAGGACTTCTTCGCGCCCCTCGCCGTGGGGGCGCCCGACCCCGTCCGCGAGATCCCCGCGCTGCCGTCGCGGATGATCCACTTCTTCGACCCCAGCAACGCGAAGATGGCGGCGAAGGTCCCCGACCTTGCCAAGAAGGTCGACGTGCTGCTCGGCAACCTCGAGGACGCGGTGCGCGCGGACCGCAAGGAGGCCGCGCGCCAGGGCCTGGTGGAGATCGCGAAGGCAACCGACTTCGGCTCGACGCAGCTGTGGACGCGGATCAACAGCCTCGACTCGCCGTGGGTGCTGGACGACCTGATCACGCTGGTCACCGAGATCGGCGACAAGCTCGACGTGATCATGGTGCCGAAGGTCGAGGGCGCGCAGGACATCCACTACGTCGACCGGCTGCTGGCCCAGCTGGAAGCGCGGGCGGGTCTGCGCAGGCCGCTGCTGGTGCACGCGATCCTGGAGACCGCGAGCGGGGTCGCGAACGTCGAGGAGATCGCCGGCGCGAGCCCGCGCATGCAGGGCATCTCGCTCGGCCCGGCGGACCTCGCCGCGAGCCGCCGCATGAAGACGACGCGCGTCGGCGGCGGGCACCCCGGCTACCTGGTGCGGACCGACCCGGTCGGCGAGGACCTGCACGAAGGCCGCACGACCTACCAGCAGGACCTGTGGCACTACACGGTCGCGCGGATGGTCGACGCGTGCGCGATGCACGGGATCCTGCCGTACTACGGGCCGTTCGGGGACATCCGGGACGTGGTGGCCTGCGAGGACCAGTTCCGCAACGCGTTCCTGCTCGGCTGCGTCGGCACCTGGACGCTGCACCCGGTGCAGGTGGACATCGCGAAGCGGGTGTTCTCGCCGGAGCCGAAGGACGTCGCCTGGGCGCGGAAGGTGATCGCGGCGATGGGCGACGGCACCGGCGCGGTCATGATCGACGGGAAGATGCAGGACGACGCCTCGGTCAAGCAGTGCCGGGTGGTCGCGGAGCTGGCGGACAAGCTGGCCGAGCGCGACCCGGAGCTGAAGCAGGCGTACGACGAGGCGACGAAGGAAGCGCTGGCATGAGTGGAGTGAAGCCGCGGCGTTCGGTGCTGTACATGCCGGGCGCGAACGAGCGGGCGCTGGAGAAGGCGAAGACGCTGCCCGCGGACGCGCTGATCCTGGACCTGGAGGACGCGGTCGCCCCGGACGCGAAGGAGGCGGCGCGGGAACGGGTGTGCGCGGCGGCGGCGTCCGGCGACTACGGCAGCCGCGAGGTGACCATCCGGGTCAACGGACTGGACACCGAGTGGCACGACGCGGACCTGCGGGCGGCGGCCCAGGCGGGCCCGGCCGCGGTGGTCGTGCCGAAGGTCAACTCGGCGGCCGAGGTGCACAACATCGAGCGCGCGCTGGAGCTCGGCGGCGCCCCCGATGCGACAAAGATCTGGGCGATGGTCGAAACCCCGGTCGCGATGCTGCACGCGGAGGAGATCGCGGCGGCGAGCGAGCGCTTGACGGTGCTCGTGATGGGCACCAACGACCTGGCCAAGGAGCTGCACGCGGAGTTCGTCCCCGGCCGCGCCCCGCTGCTCGGTGGCTTGTCGCTGTGCCTGCTCGCCGCACGTGCGACGGGCAAGGTCATCCTGGACGGCGTCTACAACGACGTGAAGGACCTGGCCGGTTTCGAGGCGGAGTGCCTGCAGGGACGGCAGTTCGGGTTCGACGGCAAGACACTGATCCACCCGGGACAGATCGAGCCGTGCAACCGGGTGTTCGCGCCGTCGGAGGACGAGGTCGCCCAGGCGCGGAAGATCATCGTCGCGTTCGAGGAGGCCAAGGCCGAGGGACGCGGCGTGGTGACCGTGGACGGGCGGATGATCGAGAACCTGCACGTGGAGAACGCACAGCGAATCCTGGCACTGGCAGAAGCAATCGCCGGAAAGAACTAGCCAACACAAGAAAACCGCCGGCCGGCAACGCAAGAAGACCGACTACCCCAACCAGACCTCCCCCGCCCCCGATCCAGAGCCGATCTTTAGTCGCCGATCAGGCGTGTCAAGGCACGCTTTCCCGCCTTGACACGGCTGCTCGGCGACTGAAACACAATCAGGCATCGGGGGC